>JALSSE010000227.1 GCA_026984415.1 Hydrogenothermaceae bacterium
GAATTGTGAACAGCAAATCCATTTGAAACAAATGATGTATCAAATGGGACAGAGATATCATAAACTTTACCCTTATAAGATAATTTTTTTACGTCTTTTATTTTTATGTAAATATAATGTTCATCTACAAAAAAACTATCATTTTTAAAGAATTTTTGATTAGGAACAAAAATAGGAAAATCTTTAAAATCTTCATTCCAATTCAACAGCTGTTTCCCAGACAGCTTTACAGAATACTCATTATTCCAGTTTCCATTTTCTTCCCTTGTGTGAATAGATGAGTAATAACCAAATCTTGCAAGTAAAAATTTAACCTGTGTAGCAAGTTTATAAGAGGTGGTTGAGTATTTTATAGAAACTGTTTTATTTGATTTTCCATTATACCCATCTCCCCTAAACATATAGGCTAAAGTTATTTTTACATACTCATCTTTCCCTTTATTAATTATGATTTCAGGTATTTTTTTATTTCCAGCCCCTTTTCCAGCCAAAGAAGCCAAAAATTCCCCAACAATTCTTGAGTATCCTATTACCTGTAAAGAGTTTCTTGTTTTGTGAAATGTTATAGAGCTATCTATTTCAAACAAAGATTTTAATAATTTCTGAACTTCTTTTGCATAGTTTATCTCATCTTTATGAAATCCAAATCCTACAGCACTTTCCCTTTCTCCAAGTCTTGCCCATCCTTCTGAGATATAGTATCCAAGTAGCCTTGCAAAATTTTCATCAAAAGGTATATATCTTGGTATTTTTTTCGTTATTTTTCCACTTATTTCGTACCACACATATTTTTCATCGTTCCTTAAATAAGGTTTGTGTGTTATGTAATCTAAAATATCAAATATAATATCTACATTTTTAGAGTATACCCTTGGAAATACAACAAAATCACCAGATTTTAATTTACCTGCCTGTACCCATTCAAGCTCATATTTTAGATACGGTTTAGTTGAGCAATATCTATTACAGGATGGTTTACATATTACAGATTTTTGTTTTTCAGAATTTACAGTACAATTTTGAGATTTTACAGCGAATACTTTATGGTCTGATGTTAAAATAAGTTCTTCAGAACCAACCTTCAAGGAAACAACATCTTCTTCAACATCATACTCAAATTTATTTACTACAGGAAGAATGTTACCTTTATGTGTTATTACAAATTGCCCTATTTTTATATCTTTAATTTTAATAGTTGAACCATCTGCAAGATAAACATCAGCATCTGGAAACAAGCAACCTCTTCCAGGTCCAACAGGAACCCCATTCTTTTTTGCGTGGTTTATAAAGTCCTGAACTATAAGAAAATACTCAGGAAATCCCATCTGTTTTATAACATTTATTTCGTAATCTAAACGTTCTTTGTACTCTTTTATTTTTTCTTGGTCTTGAATTTCAAGCTGTTGTAATCTTTTTTCTAATCCTTCCCTTGATAATTTTTCAAAATACTCTGCTTTCTCTTCATCTGTTGCTTCTTTACCTTCAAGTTCTGGAATTTCATATTTTGGAAAAAGGTATCCCCTTGTTTCAGCAGTTTCTATTTCAACATTACATTTCTCAGCAATTTCCATAGTATTTAAAAGGGCTTCTTCATACCCTTGAAACTTTTTATACATCTCCTCCTGAGATGCAAAATGTAAACCTCTAACCCTAAATCTGAAAGCCTTTTTGTCTTTTAAGATAGTCCTTGTTTGAAGTGCCATTAAAACATCGTGGGCTTCTGCATCTTCTTCATTGAGATAATGGGCGTCGTTTGTTGCTACAAGTTTTACATCAAGTTTTTTAGCTAATTCAATCAATCCTTTATTTGCAATATCCTGCTGTTCCAATCCATTTGCCTGTATTTCAAAGTAAAGGTCATCTCCAAATATGTCCTTTAGCCTTTTTGCATACTCAAGGGCTTCTTTTTCTTTTCCCTGTGCAAGCAGGTTAGGAACAAAACCTTTTAAACATGCAGTTTGACAGATTAATCCTTCATGGTATTTTTCTAACAGTTCCCAATCTATACGGGGTTTGTAATAGAAACCTTCTGTAAATCCAAGGGAAGAGAGTTTCATAAGGTTTTCCCAACCTTTTTTGTCTTTTGCGTGGAGAATTAAATGGTAATTTTTATCTGAAAGCTCATCGTCAGAACCTTTTCCCCTTTTGTCAAATCTATTTCCTGCAAAGTAGGCTTCCATTCCAATAATTGGTTTTATTCCGTGTTTTTTCATTGTTTTATAAAATTCAATAGAACCGAATATATTTCCGTGGTCTGTAAGGGCTACAGCTTTATAACCATACTCTTTTGCTTTTTTTGCAAGGGCATCTATTTTGATAGCACCGTCCAAAAGTGAGTAGTGGGAGTGTAAATGTAAGTGAACAAAATCTTTTTGAGCCATAGACAACCTCTTTATCCTTTCTGTATTTTTCGTGTTGGAGTTAAAAATTTATAAAAATTTTGATGTTTATTCAAGATTGATTTTTAACAAAATTTAACACATCAATAAAAATTAACTTCGTATGATACAAGCTTACCATTTTTATAAACAAACTTACCAGAGAAA
>JALSSE010000228.1 GCA_026984415.1 Hydrogenothermaceae bacterium
TTGAAGCTGCAAACAAAAAATTAGAAAGTCTGAAATTTAAAAAATTACAGTTGGAAGATAAATTAAACAGAATAAAGAAAGAACTTAATATAAATGAAAATATAGCAATTTTAACAGACAAAGAAGTTGAAAAAAGTATTGAAGCCTTAAACCAAAACGTAAAAGAGATAGATGCACAACTTAACCAATTAAAATTAGATGAAGAAAGGTACAAAAGATTATTTGAAAAGGGATTACTTCCAAAAAGAAAATTAGAAGAAGTGCAGACAAAAATAAAAGTCTTAACAGAAAAGAAAAACAGCGTACTAAAAAATATAGAACAATTACAGGTTAAAAAAGAAAAAGCCCAGAAAAACATAAAACTTGCAAAGGTTAAAAAACTACAGATAAAAGAAATGGAAAAGGCTATCCAATCCCTTTCAAGCCAGATAAAAGAGTTAGAAAAGAAAAAAGAAGATACACAAAACAAAATAAAATACACAGTTTTAAAAGCACCATTTGATGGGGTAATAGCAAAAAAGTTTGGAACTTTAGGAACTGTTATAAGGGCTGGAACACCTGTTTATTCAATAATAAAGAAAAACAGTTTTTACATAAAAGTTTTACTTGAAGAAACAAAATTAGAAGGGGTTCACGTAGGAAATAAAGCAAAAATAAAACTTGACGCCTATCCTGATGAAGAGTTTGAAGGTAAGGTAAAAGAAATAAATCCAGCTTCTGCTGCAAAGTTTGCCCTTGTACCAAGGGATATATCAGCAGGGGAATTTACAAAAATTGCCCAGAGAATTCCTGTAAAAATAGAGATAACAAAAGGGAAAATGGAACTTTTAAGGGTTGGTTTAGGTGGAGAGGTAGAAATAAAAAAATCTGACAAAGATGAATAACAATGGATAAAAATATTCCAATTCATCAACAGATTACCTCAGGCCAGAGGGCATTAATAACCTTTATAGTTATGGCTGGTTCTTTTATGGCTATTCTTGACACAACTATTGTTGATATAGTAGTACCTAAAATGATGGCTCCCTTAAAAACAGACCTTTACGGAATTCAGTGGGTAATAACTGCTTATATGATGGCTGCTGCAACAGCTTTAATTCTTTCTGAATGGTTAGATAAAGTTATTGGTTTGAGAATAGTATTTATTGCTGGGATTATTGACTTTACATTTTTTTCCTTTATGTGTGGTCAGGCTGAATCCCTTGAAATGATGGTTTTTTCGAGGGTTATGCAGGGTGTTGGAGAAGCTCTAATAATGGCAACTGCCCAGACAATACTATTTTCAGTTTATCCTCCTGAAAAGAAAGGAATAGCTATGGGTATTTATGGACTTGGTGTTAGTTTTGCACCTGCCCTTGGTCCTACATTAGGAGGTTATATTACTGAATACCTTGAATGGAGATGGGTATTTTTTATAAATATTCCTGTTGGAGTTGTTGTAACAATACTTGCATTATCTTTTTTACCTGAAACAAGCCTTGTTAGAGAAAAAGCAAAACTAAATTTTGTATCTTTTTCCCTTTTATCAATTTTCACAATTTCAACATTGATAATACTTTCAAAAGGTCAGCAGTTAGGGTGGTTTATGTCTGATACTATTGTTTACCTTACAGTAATTTCTATTTTTTCCCTTTTACTTTACATTCTTTCAGAATTAATTTCTAAAGAACCACTTATTGATTTTGGTATTTTTAAGATAAAAGAGTTTACAGTAGGTATACTTGTCTTCTTTTTACTTTTAGGATTTTCAATGTATCAGGTTTTTTATTTACTTCCCCTTTATTTTGAAAATTTAAAAGGTCTAACAACCTTAGACGCAGGTATACACATTTTAGCCCTTGCAGTTTTTATAGCTCTTTTTTCACCAATTGCTGGTATGTTAAGTGATAAGATAGGGGAATTAAAGGTTCTTTATGTTGCTTCTATTCTTTATATTATCAGCAGTATTTATTTCCTTCCAAAGCTAAATTACTACACACCATCTGTTGAAGCGGCAATTTTAACTATTCCACTGGGAATTTCCATGGGAATGTTTTTTGCTCCTGTTACAACTCTGGCTTTAAGGAATTTAGGAACAAAAACGTCATTAGGTACAGGTCTAATGCATTATGCAAGGTTTGTAGGTGGCTCTTTTGGAACTGCAATTGCAACAAATGAGCTTTATAAACACCAGTGGTCTCATTTTGAAGGAATAAACGCAATGCAGAACAACAGCTATATTGGTTATTATTTAGAAAAAATTAAAACTTTATTTGAAAATTTTATAAATCCAGTTGTTTTAGAGAAAAAAGTAGAGGTTTTGATGTATAAAGTTCAGCTTTTACACAGTGCCTCATGGTCTTTTCAGGATACATTCTTTATTGCAGGACTTTTTGGTGTAATAGGTTCTATCCCTGTATTTTTGTTTTTTATTATAAATATTTACAAACAATTTTCACAGAAATTTCAAAACAGTTAGGGGATTTAATTGAAAAAAGTTGTATTAATTACAGGTGTTTCAAAAGGATTAGGAAAATCGTTGGCTTTAAAATTTAAAAAAGA
>JALSSE010000229.1 GCA_026984415.1 Hydrogenothermaceae bacterium
TTAGAAAACGGATTTCTTTACATTGCCCAACCACCTTTATACAAATTTAAAAAGGGACGCTCAAATATCTACGTCAAAGATGATGACGAGCTTAACAGAATAATAATTGACTTTGCAAGTGATGAAATTGCTTTTGAAGGTAAAAACTTTACAAAAATTCAGATTAAAGATATTGCAAAAAAAGCAAAAGAATATAAAGAATTAAAAAATGCAATGTATAAGAGAAAAGATAAAGACGTTGTAAATGCTGTTTTGAAACTCTCTATTTCTGATGATGATATTAGGGATGAAGAAAAAGTTAAAGAAATTGTTGAAAAACTAAAAGAACTACTTCCTAATTATGAAGTTTACTACGAATACAACCCAATAGAAGGTGATTACGAAATTTTCTGTGAAAGAAAGGAAAGGTTTGGAAAGGTAATAAACAAAATAGACAGTAATTTGCTTACATCTTTTGCTTATAGAAGAGTACAGGAACTTGAGGCTCAATTAAAAGAAACAATTGGTGAACTTCCTTATGAAATTTCTTACAAAACAAGAACTGTTGAAGTAAAAGATTTAGATGAGTTATACGATGTTATAGTTGATGCTGGAATGTATGGAGCAGAAGTACAGAGATATAAAGGTCTTGGGGAGATGAACCCAGAACAGTTATGGGAAACAACAATGAATCCTAAAACAAGAAGGTTAATGCAGGTAACTCTTGAAGATGCAGCCCTTGCAGATGAGGTATTTACTATATTGATGGGTGAAAAGGTAGAGCCCCGTAAAGAATTTATAATGAAATATGCAAAAGAAGTTAGAAATTTAGATGTATAAATTAAAAGCCCTCAATTGAGGGCTTTTTTAAATAGTTCTATTAAATCAAGGTTTAGTTTATATTCTTCACCTTCTATCTGGATAAACGTTTCAAAATTAAACTTTTTAAATATTTCCCCTAAATTTTCACTTTTTAATTCATTTAAATATTCGTTAAAAAGAAATTTATCTGCAATTTTAAAACTTACTGCCAAAATCATTAATGTAGAATCTGGTATTTTTGCAAGCTGAAATCTTTTTATAGCCTCTGTATAATGCCTTTCTGTAATGTGCTTACACCCTCTTAAGAACCATTTCTCATCTAACGTCAATTCGTAATTTTTCAAAAGATTTTCAAAAAAATCTGTATCTAATTGTTCTTCTCCTTTTTTAAAAAGGATTTTTACTTTTCTAAAATAAATGTTTTCCATTCTTTACCCAGTTTGATAGATTTTTTAAAAATTTTATCTGTGTTGAGGTTTCAGGGAAAAATTTTTTAGAGATAACTTTATCTAATGCTTTTTCATAAGGTATTCCAGAATAAATTAAATATCCAGCTAAAAATGTTCCGCTTCTTGCAATTCCTAATTTACAGTGGACTACAACTCTTTTATCTTCTCTTATTTTTTGTGAAATATAATCATAAATCAGTATTATTTCATCAATTTCTATTTCAGTATACATCCCTAATGGATAGTGGATTGTTTCAAAGAATTCTTTTTGTTTCTCAAATAGAAATTTGCCATAACTTCCTTCTAATAAGTTAATAACAAGATTTACATTTTGTTCTTTCCATATTTTCAATTCATCTAATTCAGGGGCTTTACTTCCACCTAAATTTTTATCTACCCATCTAATCATCGCTTTTGCTTTGTTTGTTAATGAAATAAAAAATTTAGGTTAGCTATAAATCTTTAATTCTAAGTTCAAACTTTTTATTTCTCATACTTACGATAATAAATTTTTGTTTTACATTCTTTATATTTTGTATTATAGATTTAAATGCATCAACTTCTATTTTTCCTCTGATATTTCCTTTTAAACAGATTACACCTACAGGTAAAAGATGTTTTTTATAAATTATTTCTCCAATATCTCCACAATCACGGGTTATAATTATTCTTTTTTCTTTAATAGATATATTTAACACATAGATATCAGTAATTCCAGATTGAATATCAGTTCCGACTCTTTTAACATCAAAACCTCGTGATTTTAAATAAAGGTACAATGACGTACTAATGTTCTCATCCAATAAAAACTTCATCTTTTCTTTTTTGTTTATAGTATTTCCTTAAAATTGATAAAAGAATTTTGAGACAAACTTTTAGTTTAGGAGAATTAACAGACTTGTACAGGTCATGGGAGTTTAAATTTTTTAAATAATTATAACAACCTTCATATTTAAATAGGTTTTCTATTTCTTTAGATGTAGAGGCTTTTTTTCTTAAAGAATTTATTTCTATTTCAAAAATTTTTTTTGTAAAATCAAAGAAATATTCAAAAATTTTATTATTGACAGACGGATATTCTTTTTCTATTTCTTCTAAAGTCAATCCAGATAAAATGGATTCTGCTATATCATCAATAGATATACGAGTACCTTCAAATATAAATTTACCGTTTCTGATGTCTTTATCCCTAACTATTTTATACATGTTTTCCTCATTCCTAATTTACCTATAGAATATAAAGAATATAATCAATCCAACAACTCTTTTAGTTTAAATTCCCAGCCTTTCCTTAAAATTTCCATGTTTTCTTTAATTTCTATACCGTTAATTTTCAAGTTAAGTTCTGGATTTTCCAACACTTTTCCAACTATTTTAAAATCCATACCTATTTCTTTTGCTCTTTGTCGGAGGAAATCAATATTATCTTCAGACAGAGAAATAACTACAATACTTCTCATCTCATCAAAAAGCTCAAAATCTGGTCTGTAATCTGTTTCAATATCAATTTCAATTCCAAAAGTTTTTTCTTCCTGAAAAGCAGGTTCTATTAGAGCCGTAATAAGACCACCATCAGAAACATCATGGGCTGATTTTATTTTCTCTTTATTGTTCCTTATAAATTCTGAAAGTTTCAGTTCAACATCTAAGTTGATAGGTGGAATTTCTCCAGAAATTATTCCGTGAACTTCTTTTAAATACTCACTTCCGTTTATTGTTGGTTTTTTATTAACTTCCCCAATTAAAGCAATAATATCTCCTTCCTTTTGGTAAAAAGAAGGTATTGCTTCTTCTGGAGAGTCTAAAACTCCAACTGCCACAACAACAGGAGTTGGATAAATATTTAGCCTCATATCTGGTAAAACAGTTTCGTTGTATAATGATACATTCCCTCCGATTACAGGTGTGTTTAATTTTTTGCAGGCTTCAGCCATTCCTTTTGTTGCCTGTTCAAACTGCCACATAATTTCTGGATTTTCTGGATTTCCCCAGTTTAAACAATCTGTTATTGCAAGGGGTTTAGCACCTGAAACGTAAATATTCCTTACTGCTTCTGCAACAACTCTTTTTCCACCTTCAAATGGGTCAAGGTATACCCATCTCCCATTTCCATCTGAAGCTATTGCTATAGCTTTTTTTGAATTTATTTCTGGTTTTATACTCCACCTTACCCTTAAAATAGCAGCATCACTTCCCGGTTTTACAACAGTATTAATCCCTACTTCGTGGTCGTACTGTCTATAAATCCACTCTTTTTTTGCTATTGTTGGAGATGAGATAACCTGTTTTACAGCACTTAATATATCTACCTCTGGTAGCTCATTTTGATTAAAGTTTTTTGTTTCTTTTAAATATTCAGGTTCTTTTTTAGGTCTGTTATAGACAGGTGCATCATCAACTATTGCTGATATAGGCAAATCTACTATTTTTTGGTCTTTGTAAAATACTTCCATTCTTTTTGTATCTGTTGTTTCACCAATTACTGCTGCTTCTAAACCGTAAAATTTTGCTATTTTTAAAACTTCCTCAACATTTTCATTATCAACGGCGTACAGCATTCTTTCCTGAGATTCTGATAATAATATTTCATACGGTGTCATATTTTCTTCTCTTAATGGAACATTTTCCAAATATACTTTTACTCCCATTCCAGATTTTTCACCAAATTCAGATGTTGAACCTGCAAGTCCTGCTGCTCCAAAGTCCTGACAACCTACAATCAGGTTTTTTTGCATAACCTCAAGTGTACATTCAATAAGCCTTTTTCCAAAGAACGGGTCTCCTATCTGTACATTTGGTCTTTTTGATTCTGATTCCTCTGAAAATTCTGCTGATGCCATTGTAGCTCCATGGATTCCATCTCTCCCTGTTGATGAACCTACCATTACCATTTTTTGACCTATTTTTGTGGCTCTGGCTCTGAATATTTTATCTTTTTCTAAAATTCCTAAAGCAAATGCATTAACAAGAGGGTTTCCTGCGTATACTTCATCAAATACAGCTTCTCCACCTATTGTAGGCACTCCAATACAGTTTCCATAAAAACCTATTCCTTTTACTACTCCCTGTGCTATAGGTTTTGAATCTTTTATATTTTTTCTTGTTCCATCTTTTCTTGGGTCTCCAAATCTTAAACTATCAAATCCACATACAGGTCTTGCTCCCATTGATATAACATCTCTTATTATTCCACCTACACCAGTTGCAGCTCCGTGGAAAGGTTCTATGTAAGATGGGTGGTTGTGGGATTCTACTTTAAAAGCTACAGCGTACTTATCGTCTATTTCAACCACTCCAGCATTTTCACCTGGTCCCTGAATAACCCATGGGGCATCTGTTGGAAATACTGAGAGATAAGGTTTTGATGATTTGTAGGAGCAGTGTTCACTCCAGAGTGCTCCAAATATTCCAAGCTCCACTTCGTTAGGTTCTCTTCCTATCAGATTTACAATTCTTCTGTATTCTTCTAAGGTTAATCCATGTGCTGATAATATTTTTTCGTCCATTTATTGCTCCTGAATTGATAAATTTTAGATACTTTATTTTACAACAGTTTGAAGGTTAATTGATTTTATTTTTTCCTGAATTTTTCTTTTGATTTTCTATTAATTTTTCATAAGGTAAAGGTTCCATTAAATAAAAACCTTGCCCGTATTTTATTCCAATTTCTTTAACTTTTTCCAATATTTCTTTACTTGATATATGTTCTGCTACTGTTCCTATCTTTATTTCTTTTGCAAAGTGGTTTATCGTTTCTACAATTATATAGGAATTCTTTTCTTTGTCTAAATTTTTGATTAAACTGCCGTCTATTTTTAAGTAATCAATGTTTAACTGGAGTATGTTTATGAAGTTTGAATATCCAGAACCAAAATCGTCAATTGCTATTTTACTTCCTTTTTGTTTTATTCTTTTTATGTATTTTCTTATTATCTCATAATCTAATATTTCTTCATCTTCTAATATTTCAAAGGAGATACGTTCAGCACAGTTTTTATCAAGTTCTTTTTCTATTATTTCTAAAATATCCTCATTTAAAATATCCAAAATTGATAAATTAATAGAAACCTTTATATCTTTATTTTCTTTTAACAGCTTAAAATTCTGCCTTAAAATGCTTTTTGTGAAATCAAAGTAAACGTTAGTTCCTTTGATAACATTTAAAAAATAACTTGGTAGAAAGATTTTTCCATTTTTATCAAGAAATCTTGCTAAAACTTCATAAGAAACTATTTCCATTGTTTCAAGATTAAAAATAGGTTGATAGTAAGATATTATCCTGTTTTCTAAAATAGCATCTTTTATTTCATTTATATTTTTTATTATTTCTTTTACATGTTGTTTTTCGTCGTATACTTCTATTCTGTTTCTTCCTTTCCTTTTAGCTTCGTAAAGGAGAGTATCTGCTATTTTAATAGCATCTTCTAAATTTTTTGTTCTTTCTGTATCAAGATTTACACCAATTGAAATTGTTACATTGATTTTTTCTCCATTTTTTAAGAAAATTGGTTTAGATGCTATTCCTTTTCTAATTCTCTCTGCAAGGCTGTTTATAATCTGATTACTTCTTCCTGATTTTTTTACAAGCAGTAAAAATTCTTCTCCACCGTATCTTATAAATATATCTTCACTACTTCTGATAGTTTTTTCAATTCTTTTTGTTATTTCTTTCAGAACAATATCCCCTGCATCGTGTCCATAGGTATCATTAATTTTTTTGAAATGGTCTATGTCAATTGCCATAACAATGTAGTCTTTTATATTTAACTTCGGTGAAATGTCTTTTAGAAATGTTCTATTATAAACTTCTGTAAGAGGGTCTATATATGTTTTTTTCTTTAATCTGGCATATTTAAAAATCTGGAAAAGTATAAAAATTATAGAAATGAGGATGAACAGGAAAACAAAAGCTATTATGTTTTTTATATTTTGAATTATTTTATTAACTTCTTTTAGTTTTGAAACAGAAAAATCAACAACCATAAGTGCTTCTACTTTGTCATTTCTCACAAAAGGTTTAACATAAGTTATCCATATAGAGAAAAGGTTGTCATCACTTATTACAATATCTTTTTTAAGTTCAAACACCTTTTCCCAATCAGGATTAAAAACATCAAATTTCTGGTTAGGTCTTGCTTTATCTTCCTTTGAAGCATCTAAAAGGTATCTAAATTTTCCATCTTTATCCCTGTATAGCATATAAATATATTTAATGTTTGGGGTTATAAGGATAGACAGTTTATCTTCAAGGTATGAGCGTATTTTTTCGTTGGAAAGTAAAGTTTTTACAATATTTTTATTTCCAACTTTTCTTTCTAAATCATTTTCAAAATTTTTTAAGATATAGGAAACCTCTTTTGTAAAAAGGGTTTGAATCTCCCTTTCAAGGTTCTTTTGTAAAGAGGGCATTAAAAAATAAAGGTATGCAAGTACAGCAATAATAAGTAATCCAACAGGTATAACAATGTAAAATCGTTTAAAAAAATCTCTTACCATACTCTATCTTCTATGTACTTTCTTAAGGATTTTGGAGGGTTTATATTAAACTTCTTTAATCTGCTCTTGATAAAAACGATGTTAGGTCTACCTTTGTGCCAGAATATTGCACCAATGACATTTTCGTCTTTCAGAAGGAAATACTTCATTCCAATTATTGGTTTTTTAATACTCTTGAATTTGTGTTCAGAGTTTATTTTTTCAGATGCGAGAATAAAATCAGCAATTTTAATATTTTTTGTTTGAATTAATACTTTTGAGTATTTAGAGATTTTTAATGCATCATTTCCGTAGAAATATACATACAACTTTTCTTTTTTAAAAAGAATTTTTGCAATACTGTCAATAAGTTTTGCTTCAAATTTTACTTCTTTATTATTGTTCCCAGCGTAAGATATACCGAAAATTAAAAGTAATATAATAAAAATCTTTTTCATCTATTATTAACCTAAAAAAACCTTTTTAAAGAAATTAAAAATTTCTTATCTACCGATGGAATTACCACCGGATTTAACCCCAAATATGGTGTTTTTAATGCTCTATTTAATAAATTTTCTCCTTTTATACTAAAAGTAGTAGATTCATCAAGATGATAGTTTATTCCAAAAATTAAATCATATCCATCTTTTATTTTAATATTTAATGGCTTAAAAAAATAACCCTTTTTATAGGACAGTTCTAAATAAGTATCAAATTTTTCAAAATTGTTAAATAGCTTTAAAAAACCTCCTTCTTTTGTTCCCAATATAAAATCTTTTCGTGATATATCAGCGTAATAATAATTTAACATTACTTTATTAAACTTATTAAAATTGTATTCGTAATCTATAGAATATAGAAAATATTCTACTTTTTTACCAAAATTAAAATACGTTAATTTGACAGGGTCAAGGGATATGTTGTCTTTTACAGATACATATGCCCCAGAGAATAAAAATTTGTTATTACCTTTTATAAAATTAAGTTCACCACCTACGAGACGGCTTCTTTGTTTTTTCAAATTTTTATTTGTTGATAACTCAAAGAATGAAGGGGGAGTGAAATAATCGGCAGCTAAAATTTTACCGTAGAAATTTTTAGAAGGAACAAAGATATATCCTAATCTTATAAAATAACCATTAATATCGTTGTATCCTGTTTTTCTATCATAACTGCTGTATTTAACACCTGCAACAATGAGGTTCTCATCATTTATATTAAACTCATCTTCTAAAAATACAGATACTAACTGGTCTTTGTTGGAAAATTCTGTTGGAGTTTGTTTTACAAATAAATCTTTTTTACCTTTTAATTTATATCTGTTATTTTTGTAAATTCCACCTATGGTTATATCGTTTCTTTTATATTTAAAATTTTTGGAAAGGTATAATCTGTACGAATGCTGGTATATTTTCTGGTTGTACCCTTTTGCTATAACAAATGAGCCACTACTGTTTAAAGGGTCAAAAGTTATTACCCCATTGTTATCTTTTTCTTTCTCTTTCTCAACAATATAATCGTAGGAAAGGTTAAACTTTAAAGAGTTGTTTTCTAAAAAGTATCTTGAAATAGATATATACTGGTGTCTTCCTATATACCGGTTTGAATCTGGAGCATTATCAAGGGCTGAACCTAAAAACCTGTAATTTTTTTTGTACATATTGTTGTACTCAATGAGAAAACCATCTATTTTAAAATTAAAATAAAGGTTATTTTGTAAACTATCTCTGGATAATTCACTTCCAAGGTGGGAATAATCTTTCCTGTTTAAATTTGAGTCTTCTAAAAAAATCATGTAAGAGTTTCCATTTTCCAGTTCTCTTGCATCGTAGTAGTTTAGAGAATAACCTTTCCTTGAAGTTCCTGTAATGCGGAAATATCTTGTATTTTCTTTTTCAGGTTGTCTTGTAAATAACCTTATCAAAACCCCGGGAATTTCATTTCCAAATTTTATAGAAGTTTCTCCTAAATAAATTTCTATGTGTTCAATATTATCAAGTGAAATATCTCCCCATATTGGGAATACAGACCTTCTATAGACAGTTCCTACTTCGTGTTCATTAATATAAAGTTTAACAGTTGTGTTAAGCATGTCATACAAAGCAGGATAAACCAGAACATGTTCGCCGTAGTTATTATCCTGGAGGGAGAAAAATCTGACAGATTTTAGTACATCTGAAAGCCTGTAAGCCTGCATTCTATCTAAATCTTCCCTCGTAAAGATAATAACCTGTCCCTCAGCTTCTTCTTTTGTTTTTTTGTAAAGTTCAGAGGCAGATTTGTACTCTTCAAGGAGTTCCTCAATACCTATTTCTTGAGAAATGGCAAAATGAAAAATGATTAAAACAGGGAACAGCTTCAAAATGACATGTTTAATGACCATTCTTGTCCACCTTTTTAGTTTTTAGGTTTATATTTTGGATAAGATAATCTTACATTTCGGATATTTAAATATATATAATTATACTAAACTTTGATATATTATTAACTATAATTTTTTATAAAAAGAAAAAAGTGGGAGAAAACATTATAAAAAATATAGACGTACTAAAGCTTTTGAAAATTGTTAAAGAAGCTGGGGAAAGGGTCTGTCATATATATATTATGTATAAGGATTTCCAGATTGAGCTTAAAGAAGATGAGACACCTATAACAATTGCTGACAAGGAATCAAATGAAATTTTAACCACAGGAATAACAGAACTTTATCCGGAAATTCCAATCTTAAGTGAAGAAGGTATAATTTATCCTTTTGAAGAAAGAAAAAAATGGGAATATTTCTGGTTGATAGACCCGTTAGATGGAACAAAAGAGTTTATTTTAAAGAATGGACAGTTTACTGTAGCTGTTTCGCTAATAAAAAATAACAAGCCAGTTTTAGGAATAATATACCTCCCTGTAGATGATACATTTTTCTTTGCTTATAAAGGATTGGGAGCTTTCCGTGTAGAAGGGAGAGTTATTAAACAAGATACAAACTCTTTAGATTATGTTTTGAAACATTCGTTAAAATTACCTATTGTTTCAAATAAAGAAAAAGATAAAATTAAAGTAGTAGTTAGCCGTTCCAGATTTTCAAAAGAAACAAGAAGATTTGTAAAGATACTTAGGAAATTTTATAAAGATGTAGAAATTATTCCTGTAGGTGGTTCTCTTTTAAAGTTTTGTTTACTTTCTGAAGGTTATGCTGATATATATCCCCGTCTTGGTTCTCCTGTTGCTGAATGGGATGCTGCTGCAGGGCAGATTATTTTAGAAGAATCAGGAGGAAAAGTTATTGACCTTACAACAATGGAAAATATTACATATAACAAGGAAAATATTAAAATACCACCTTTTATAGCCCAGAGGGCAGATTTTCAATTTCCTGTTCCTTTAGAATATATCATTGAATTATTTGAACAAAATGAAATATTAGATTAAATTGTAAATGCTATCTAAAATTTTGGAGAATTCAATGGAAAATTATATAAACAGTGCTGTAAATTCTGTAAAGATTTCTTTACCGGAAATAAAAAACTATTTTGAAGATTATAAAAGTTTAAATTCATTACTTGGTTCACAAGGTTTTGAAAATGAAGATAAATACGACTCTATTTTACTTGATTTTAATACAGAAGAGATGAAAAGGTCTGTAGGAATTTTATCCTCCCTTTTTTACCATTTAGAAAAAGGCGGTTTTGATGCTATTCAACCTATTTTTAACCAGTGTGAAATAAATCAAACCTGGGATTTGGAAATTTTTTACTGTAAGCAAATTTTGGAGAAATATAAAGATGATAATAGCAGTAACGGAATTTTAATAAAACTCAAAACTTACAAAAAAATATTTGATGCTTTGACTAACAACAACGATAAATTTAACCAGTTAAAATACTCAATTATTTTCCTGGAATACTTTTTAGAAAATGTTAATCTGCTTCTAAATTCAAAAGAAAAAAAAGACATATTTGAAATAATTTCTGAAGTTTATCTAACCCTTTACATGTTAGACATTTTCTTTTTGGAAAATAAAAAAAATGCTTTAAAAAATCTTGAAAATGCGTATTTAGTTAATGATTATGCAATCAATAGAGGATATGTAAACTGGATTAATTCAAAAGTTATATTTATTCTTATAAATATAGTTGGTCTTTACACTGATATAAGAAATACAGAAGAAATACAGGATTTTGAGATAGAGAAATATATAAAAGAAGTTCTAAAGCATTTAAAGAAAATACGCTCAGAAATTGAAGAATATCCACATTTTATGAAATGGTTTAAAGAAATAAAACTTCAAAAATATCTCCACCAATTACTTACAAACATGTATATATTAGGTTTTACTGATGAACATAAAGAGGCTTTAAAAATTTTACCTATTTTAAACACACTTGATTATTCTCTACTTATAGATTTAGACACTTTATCAAGGGATGTTTATAAATACGAATTTGAAGAAGCAGAAGATAAACTCCTTCAGTATAAATCTATAATGGAAAGGCTTTTAAATAACTTGCCCCAGAACAAAAAAGAATCTTTACTTTTTTCATTTTATAACTGTAGCGTATCTGTGTACGATTATTTTCAGGAAGAAGAAAAGTTAAAGGAAACATTTGAAGAGTTAAAAAAATTACTGAACAGAAGAAAAGACTCATTTTTATTAAAAATTCCTTTAATGAGGATGTACGTTATTTTTGATGAGTTTGATAAAGCTAAAGAAATTGGAAAGGAGATTATTCAGAAATCAATAATTACAGGTAGAGAAAATTTAAAAATTATGGTGGAAGATATACTTAAAGATATTATTTAAAAAATAATTCCCCCTTCCATAAATCCACCTCTCCATTTCATCCTTTGGAACAGGGTTTTTTTCCCATCAATAATAGTTGCCTTTTGTTGCCATCTCCTGTATCCAAAACCTAAATAAATCCTTTCTAATAATGGATTTCCGTAAAACCTTAACTTCTCTGTAAGGTTGAAATTATAGTAATTACCATCTTTAAAAAAGATGTATCTCATTTCAGCATCTGTAATTAACAT
>JALSSE010000230.1 GCA_026984415.1 Hydrogenothermaceae bacterium
GCTTTTGAAATTCAAAAAGAAAAGAATACTACAGCAAGAAAGCTTATAAATATTTTGAACATAATTCTACCTCTTTGTTTTGTTTAGATTATAAATTATAGAACATTTTGAATATATCAAATTAAAATTTTAAAAGAAAAATTTGGTAGATATTAGCAATTTAATTTTATGATTAATGAAAATTAAAAATAAAAGTATTTAAAATAAAAAAGGCGGCTTTAAGCCGCCTTCAGATTTAATTAAATATCACAGTATAATTCAAATTCTTTTGGATGTGGAACAAGTCTGATTTCGTCAACTTCAGCCTGTTTAGTTTCAATCCACATTTCCAAGAAGTCTTCGTCCATAACTCCACCTTTAAGTAAGAAGTCGTGGTCTTCTTTTAATGCGTCAATTGCTTCCTGTAAAGAAGAAGGTGTAGTTGGAACTCCTTCTAATTCTTCAGGTGGTAAAGAGTAAATATCTTTATCAAAAGATTCTCCTGGGTCAATTTTGTTTTCAATTCCATCAATAGCAGCCATTAATAAAGCAGTAAATGCCAAGTATGGAGTTGAAGAAGCATCAGGGAATCTAACTTCTATTCTTTTTGCTTTAGGTGAAGCTGAGCCAACAGGTATTCTGATAGCTGCAGACCTGTTTCTTGCTGAGTAAGCAAGTCTTACAGGAGCTTCAAATCCAGGAACTAATCTGTGGTAAGAGTTTGTTGTTGGGTTAGTTAAAGCACAGATAGCTTTTCCGTGTTTGATAATTCCACCGATAGCATATAAAGCTACATCAGATAAACCTGCGTATTTGTCACCTGCAAACATGTTTTCATCACCTTTCCAGATAGAAAAGTGGGTGTGCATACCAGAACCGTTATCGCCTGCAAGTGGTTTAGGTAAGAATGTTACATATTTTCCGTGTCTATAACCAACATTTCTTAAAACATATTTGTATTTTAATACGTTATCCCCAGTAGTAACAATGTCTGCAAATCTGAAGTTGATTTCACCCTGTCCAGCTGTTCCAACTTCATGGTGTTCCCTTTCAACAGTTATTCCAACTTCTTCAAGGGTTTTTACCATTTCCATTCTGATAGGAGCCATTTTATCTATAGGTGGTACAGGGAAATATCCTCTTTTGTAAGGTATTTTGTAGCCAGTATTTGGCATTTCTTCTCTTCCTGTATTCCACCATCCTTCAACAGAATCTACTTCGTAAAATGCGTGGTTTGCACCATTGCTGAATTTGATATCATCAAATATGAAAAATTCTGCCTCTGGTCCAAAGTAAGCTATATCACCAATTCCAGTTGATTTTAAGAATTCAAGAGCCTTTTTTGCAATCTGTCTTGGGTCTCTGCTGTAAGGTTCTTTTGTAATTGGGTCAACAACATCACAAACGAGGGATATTGTTGGTTCCTCTATAAATGGGTCAATGAAAGCTGATTTTGGGTCAGGAATTAATAACATGTCAGATTCTTGAATGCCTTTCCAACCTCTGATAGAAGAACCATCAAAAGGAACTCCATTTTCAAATGTTTCCACAGAGAATTCGTGGGCTGGAACTGTTAAGTGCTGCCAAGTCCCAAATGGATCACTGAACTTAACATCTACAAAGTTGATACCTTTTTCTGAGATTACTCTCATTACATCGTCTGGTGTTTGACACTGAATCATTGCCATAAAACTACCTCCTAAATTTATTGAATTTTTATATTAAACTGCCTCCGGACCTCTCTCCCCAGTTCTTATTCTTATTACATCTTCAATCGGAACTATAAATACTTTTCCATCTCCAATTCTTCCAGTTCTTGCTGCGTTTACAATTGCCTCTACAACCTTTTCAACCTGTGAATCGTCAACAACTACTTCAATTTTAAGTTTAGGGAGAAAGTCAATAACATATTCAGCTCCTCTGTAAAGCTCTGTATGCCCTTTCTGTCTTCCAAAACCTCTTGCTTCTGTTACTGTCATTCCATAAACACCTACATCTGTTAAAGCATCTTTTACTTCATCAAGTTTGAAAGGTTTAATAATAGCTTCAATTTTTTTCATCTGTACCTCCGTTTTTTTGTATGCAAATTTCTTGCCAAAAATTTAATCAAGTAAAATCAATAGCTTATTAATTTTTCATTAATAAACTCTGCAACTTTTTTGTGCAAAAATATTAGTTTTGCAACTTTTTTATGCATTTAAGTCAAAAGCTACAACTTTTATTTCTGTATAGTCTTCTATCGCAAATTTGGGACCTTCTCTCCCTATTCCACTACCTTTAACTCCACCATAAGGCATATTATCTGCCCTGAAAGTAGGAATATCATTTATTATTACTCCACCTACTTCGGCTCCTTCTATAAACTTCCATGCATTTTTTATATTGTTTGTGAATACACCAACTTGAAGTCCGTAATTTGTCTTATTTACAAGTTCTAATGCTTCATCCATATTTTTAAATGATTTAGTTGTAACAACTGGAGCAAATGCTTCTTCATAAAACAGTTTTGATTCTTCCGGTACATCAACTACGACTGTTGGCTGGAACAC
>JALSSE010000231.1 GCA_026984415.1 Hydrogenothermaceae bacterium
CCTGTATATTTTTTTAGCTTCAGGGAACTTAAGAACTTTTTATCCTTAATAAAAGGAGTTACTTCTGAATCTAATCGTTTTACCATCTCATAAACATCAGAAGGTGTTATATCCCTTGCTGGATAAGGTGGTATAAATATTTCCCCATATCCTTTAGATACTCTATATAGATTTATCTTTGATAGAATTTCTAAAGCTTTTTGAATAACGTGTCTCGGATATTTATTTTTTTGAGGAGGCACTTTTGGAAAAGGTCTGTCTATTCCTGCTTGTCTTCTAAGAAATTCCACTTTTTTCTTCAAAAGCATTGCGTAAGAAAAAACGTCACTTGGTGTTTTGGGACGATAAGCTTGAGCTGTTGAGAGAAGCATTATTAAAAGCAGACCTAACAATAAAAGTCGTTTCATTACTAAGAACCCTTGGTTTAATAAATCCAATCTAAATTTATTAAAATTTAAATATATACTTATATTAAGAAATTTTCAAATATACAGTCTGCCCTAAAGAAATTCCCCCATCATTAGCTGGGACTTTTTTGTGTGTTAGAACCTGTATGTTTTCTTTTTCTGCAAGCTGTATTATTTTCTCTGTTAATAGTTTGTTCTGGAAAACTCCGCCAGAAAGACCGATTTTTAGATTTTTCCCTTTTTGTCTGTAAACTTCTAAAATAATGTGAGATAGACTGTTTATAAACCGTGAAATCTTTGTTTTTAAGTCTGCATTATCTTTAATCAAAGCTTCAAAAAGAGGCCTCCAGTCAATAACAGTTCCTTTTATCTCAAATGGGTAGTAATCCTTTACAGACCAGTCATAAAAGTTCTCCATTATCATTCCAGACTGTCCCTCGTAAGAGAGAACATGTCTGATGCCTGTAATTGAAGCAAAAGCATCAAACAGTCTTCCAACTGATGAAGATAATGGGCTGTTTATCCCTCTTTCCCAAGTTTTGTATAAAAGATGCACCTCTTTATCTTTGAAAGCTTTTAGCATTGGAATGTCTGGCAAACTTTTGCCGTACATATCAAACAAAAGAGAAAGGGCTACTCTTTTTGGCTCTTTTACAGCCTTTTCTCCTCCAATTAATTTGAAATAATCAAAGTGTAAAATCCTTTCATATCCTTTATAATCTGCTATCAAAAACTCTCCACCCCAAAGATTACCGTCTTCTCCATAACCTGTTCCGTCCCAGCATACAGCAAAAATTTCCTCATTTTTAATCTGATTGTCAGCCATTACAGCAAGGGCATGGGTGTAATGGTGTTGAAGCTGGATTAATGGAATATTGTTTTTTTGTGAAAACTCTTTTGCCCACTGGGTAGAGTAATACCTTGGGTGCAGGTCTGACACCACAACATCAGGCTTAAAATCATAAAGCTCAAACAGTGAGTGTATAATCTCTTCAAAATTTTTGCAGGCGTCAACTGTCTCTAAATCTCCAATGTGCTGGCTCAAAAATGCTTTATCCTCAAAGGCTATTGCTACAGTGTTTTTCTGATGTCCTCCTACTGCTAAAACTTTTTTACTGAGTTTAAAGGGCAGTTTTACAGGTAGAGGTGCATATCCCCTTGAGCGGCGGATGAAGGATATTTTTTTATTTATTATTCTTACAACGCTGTCGTCAACTCTATTTTTAATGTCTCTGTTGTGGACAAGAATGTAGTCTGTGAATAAGGAAAGCTTCTCAAATGCTTCTTCATTATCTTTCACAATCGGCTCATCAGACAGATTTGCAGAGGTCATAACAAGAGGTTTTCCAAATTCATTCAAGAGAAGATAGTGAAGTGGTGAGTATGGGAGAAAAACACCAATTCTGTCTAAATAAGGTGCTACTCCTTCACTTAAATCTGTGTTCTGCTTTTTATTAACTATAACTATTGGCCTTTCTGGAGATAAAATCACCGCCTCTTCAAAGTCTGTTATATCTGCATACTCCTTAATCTGATTTATATCCTTAAACATCACTGCAAAGGGCTTTTCTCCTCTTTTTTTCCTTTCTCTGAGGGTTTCTATTGCAAAATCATTAGTCGCATCACACACAAGATGAAATCCACCAATTCCTTTTATGGCTAATATTTTTCCTTCTTTTAAAAGGCTTATTGTTTTGTTTAATGCCTCTTCCTTTTCTGCAACTAATTTTTTGTCCGAAGTGTAAAGGCTTATGTGGGGACCACAGACAGGACATGCATTTGGCTGGGCGTGAAATCTTCTGTTCTTTGGGTCGTTGTACTCCCTTTCACAATCAGGACACATCTTAAACTTTTTCATTGTTGTGTTTGGTCTATCGTAAGGCAGTTTTTCAATAATAGTAAAACGGGGTCCACAGTTTGTGCAGTTTATAAAAGGATATCTGTATCTTCTGTCTTTTGGGTCTGTTAGCTCTTTAAAACACTCTGTGCATGTTGACACATCTGGCAGAATAAAAACTTCTTTTTTTCCTTTAGCTTTGGATTTTTTTATCTCAAAGGTTTTATATCCAATTGGCTGTTTTTCCTCTATTTCCTGAGAAAATATGTGGGCAAG
>JALSSE010000232.1 GCA_026984415.1 Hydrogenothermaceae bacterium
CCAATCAACAGTTTTTATTTTGTTAAAAACAGGAGCAAATAAATCCTGCTCTATTCCAGAAGTTAAACTTACACAAATTGCTGTAAAATATCCAGTATCTAAAAGTCCTTCTGGCATTTCACAGTAGCTTTCAATAGTTGCTGTTTCATATGTGTCCATTAAAATCATAACTTTTTCAGTAAAAGAAACTTTATCAATATGTGAAATTGTTAACTTTCCATTTTGTTTTTTTATTAAAGGTTTTTTTAATTGATTTAAAATATTGTCAGCTTTGGCATAACTAACCAACAAAAATATAACTGGAAAAATCACAAATAACCTTTTCAATTTCCTCTCCTTTTTATTTAATTAAAATATTTTAAGCTGATTGTTTTTCTTTTTGAAGATAAATCATTATTGCAGTTATTGCAGCCGGAGTTATACCTTCCAATCTTGCTGCGTGTGCAAGGGTCAAAGGTTTTGCTTTTTCTAATTTCTGGATAATCTCTTTTCTCAGCCCTGCGACTTTAGAATAATCTATATTCTCTGGCAGTTTAATATTTTCTAAGTGCCTCATTTTTTCGTTTAGTTTTTGTTCCCTTTCAAAATATCCAGAATATTTAACATTTATTTCAACTTCCTCTGCCACATAATCTTTTTCAGGTACAGGAAACTGGTAGTTTGATAAATCTTTTATAGAAATATCAGGCTTTTGTAGTAAGTTAAATGCTGTGGTTTTTTTTATATCATTTCCTACTGCAATTTTTGTAACTTCATTTTTATAAAATTCCAACCATTTTTTAATTTCTTCTTCTGTTTCTTTTACAATTTTATATTCTTCTTCAGTTAACATTCCTATATTCCACGCTTTTTCATAAAATCTTAAAATTGCGTTATCCTGTCTTAAATGTAATCTGTATTCTGAACGGGAAGTAAAAAGCCTGTAAGGTTCAATCACACCTTTTGTTGTAAGGTCATCTATCATAACGCCAATGTACCCTTCATCTCTTCTTATGTAAAATGGTTCTTTTCCTAATGCCCTTAAAGCTGCATTTATTCCAGCAACTAAACCCTGTCCTCCAGCTTCTTCGTATCCTGTTGTTCCGTTAAAATTTCCTGCATGGAATAAACCTTTTACTCTTTTTGTTTCAAGTGTAGGAAAAAGCTCTGTTGGTGGAACAACATCGTATTCTATAGCATACGCAGGTTTTAGCAACACAACATTTTCAAGCCCCGGTATTGAACGGTACATTTCCCATTGAACTTCTTCTGGAAGTGATGTTGATAATCCATTTGGATAAATACTTATTCCATTTCTTGTTTCTGGTTCAAGCCAGACTGTATGTCTTGGTTTATTTTCAAATTTTACAATTTTATCTTCAATAGAAGGACAATAACGGGGTCCAACACCTGTAATTGCCCCACCGTATAATGCAGTCCTGTGTAAATTTTCCTGAATTATTTTATGTGTTTTTTCTGTTGTATAGGTAATATAACAGGAAATCTGGTCTTTTTGTCCTTCTTTAAACCAGTATGAGCCAACAGGTTCAGTCCAGAATGAAAATTTTGGTGGTGGCTCATCTCCTGGTGCTTCTTCCAGACCAGACCAGTCTATTGTATTTTTATCAAGTCTTGCTGGAGTTCCTGTTTTAAATCTAACAAGAGGAAATCCCATTTTTTTGTAAAATTCTGGAAGTTTATTTGACGGCTTTTCACCCATTCTTCCTGCTGAAATTTGTTTATCGCCTATGTGGATTACACCGTCTAAAAATGTCCCTGTTGTGATAACCACAGATTTTGTTTTTATTTTTAAACCTTTATCTGTTAAAACTCCTTCTACTTCATTTGAGTTTTTCTTTAGAAAGATGTCAATAACTTCATCTTCAATTACATCAAGATTTGGGGTGTTTTGTGTTTTATTTACCATATACTTTCTATACTCTTCTTTGTCTGCTTGAGCCCTTGGAGACCTTACAGCTGGACCTTTTCTTGTGTTTAAAACCTTGTACTGTAATCCTGTCTTGTCTATTGCTTTTCCCATCTCTCCACCAAGAGCATCAATCTCCCTTACAACTATTCCTTTTGCAATTCCACCAATAGCTGGATTACAGGGCATAAGTCCTATTTTTTCTTTATCTAAAGTTATTAAAGCTGTTTTTGCTCCAAGTTTTGCAGAAGATAATGCAGCTTCAATTCCTGCATGCCCACCGCCTATAACAACGACATCGTATTCAACATCATAAACCATTCAAAACTCACCCCATTCAAATTATTGATTAATCAAAATAATATAAGATTTGTAGAGGTTATTTCAAACTGTTTTGAGATTGGCAAGGTGTTTGAAAAATTTTTTGCTATGCAAAGAAATAATGAAACTTAGAAAATACTGTTTAAAGTAATATAAAGTAGTATATTAAATATACTTTTTTCAAATGAAATCTTTCCTTTTCATAAGGAAATTTTATCACAAATCTTTCCTTTTTAAAAGGAAATTTTAAAATATAACAGTAGTTTTTCAAATTAATCTCTTAATAAACCT
>JALSSE010000233.1 GCA_026984415.1 Hydrogenothermaceae bacterium
GTTCCTAAAACTATTCCTACATCTTCAACTGTGTGGTGGTGGCTTACATGGACATCTCCAGAGGCAAGGACTTCAAGGTCTATCATTGAATGGTATGAAAAACTTTCAAGCATATGGGACAAAAATCCTACTGGAGTATCAATATTGCTGTATCCTGTCCCGTCTAAATTTACACTTATTTCTATCTGTGTTTCTTTTGTTTCTCTTTTAATTGTTGCTTTTCTCAAGACTTTCCTCCAATAACCTGTTAACTATTCGTGAATTTCTCATATCCTTTCCTTTTACTTCGACAACTTTACACATTTCTGATAGTCTTGATGCAATTGCTGTTCCCATCCTGTCTTCAAGGGATTGTTGAAGCATATCGTCTTCGTCTTTTTCTTTTGATTTTAAATCAATATTTGAAGTAATAATAATAGGTTTTAACTGGTTGTACCTGCTGATTATTATATAATGCAAAATATCCCTTGCCCAGTCTGATAGCCTTTCAGAACCTAAATCATCTAAAATCAGAATAGGAGCATTAACAACCTCATCAAGTAATTCTCTTCCTGAAGATGAACCGTCAAATGTTGCTTTTAAGTCAAATAGTAGTGTTCTTGTATCGTAGAAAACCCCAACAATTCCTTTCTTTAAGAAAAATTCTTTTAAAATTGCAATTGCAAGGTGTGTTTTTCCAACCCCCGGTTTGCCTACAAACATTAAACCTTTTCCAAGTTTGTAATCATCTGAATATATATACTCTTCAATAGTTTCTTTTAGTTTTTTGTGTCCGTATCTGGGAACAAACTGGTAGTTATTTAAGCTTACATTTCTATACCTTTTAGGTATTTTCATTCTGTTGTATATCTGTGTATTTAACTGTCCAGATTTACATTGACACTTTACTACACCACCTTTTGTTTTTACCCATCCTATATCGTTACATTTGCTACACTTTGGTTTTGCTTCATTTTTTAAATTTTTCAAGTTAAACCTCTTTATACTTCCAATCCTTTGTCTTCTTCTTTTTCTTTTTGTTTTAGTTTTTCAAGTTCTTTTTGTAATTCATCTAACTGTTTCATTATTTTTTCTTTTAGTTTGTTAAAGTCTTCTTTATTCATTTTTTCTTTTAGTTGTTGAAGCTCTTTTTTAATTTCTTCAATCTGTTTTTCTATTTCTTTTCTTAACTCTTTTACATCTTCATCTTCTTTGAACTTTTCTTTTATACCTTCTAATATCTCTTTTACACCTTCATTTAACTTTTTTAATCCTTCCTGTATTTTTTCGTTTACCCTATCCTGATAACTTTTTTCCTCTGCTTTTGAAATTCCAAAAGAAAAGAATACTACAGCAAGAAAGCTTATAAATATTTTGAACATAATTCTACCTCTTTGTTTTGTTTAGATTATAAATTATAGAACATTTTGAATATATCAAACACATTGTATTTTGAGCCTGTTTTCTTTACTTTTATAAATAAATGAGGATAAGAATATTATGAATAAAGGATTAGCTTCTATAGATAGATTAATCAAAGAAAAGATATCTTTCACAGAAAACAGTTCAGATTTAAATCCTTTTTATATAACAAAAAAAGAAATTGAAGAACTTATTGATACAGAAAATGGAGAAGAAGAACTTGAAGGGATTTACATGCTGAAAGAGATTTTAGGATTAAACCAGATAGAGACAGATATTTTAATGCTTCTTTTTGCTTTTGAAGTTTATCCAAAATATGAAAAAATATTTGCTTTTCTCCACGATGATTTAAATAAAAAGTACCCTACTATATCTCTAATATCTTACCTGTTTTTTAAAAATAGTTTTGAAGTTTTAAAGTATTTTTCTGAAGATTACCCTCTTCGTAAATATGGAATTATAAAAATATCTAATGGTGTTGAATCAGAAGTTCCTATAATTCACCTTCCTGTAAGATTAGAGGAATCTGTAAAAAATTTTATTATTGGAAATATTTCAGTTGATAAAAATATCAGGACATTTGTTGAAATAATTCCACCTGCCAAAAACCCTGAAATAAAAAATAAAAGTTTAGAAAATAGTATAAAAGTGTCTGAAAATAGATTTATTCTAAATTTGTACGGAAAAAATAATTTTGAAAAGCAAAATTATGCATTAAATCTATCTTCCTTAAAAAAGTACGGTTTATTTATTGTTGATTCTCTTCTTTTTGAAGAACAGGATAATTTAGAGATTAATTTAAAAAAACTTTTTAGAGATGCTTTTTTAAATGGGTGTAATCTATTTTTTTCAAATTTTGATTATGTGTTAAAAAACGAAAAAAGAAAAAATATCTTAAAAACTATAAAAAATGAAATGCAAATATTTTCGTGGATGGTTTTTTTTGATACAGAAAATCCTTTCAGTTTTAACTTAGATGGTTTTACATTTCTTGATAAAAAATTTGATTTTCCTGAAAAAGAAGATTCTTTGAAAATCTGGAAAAAATATTTAAATATTGATGGATATATATTAAAAGAGATAACAAATGAGTTTCATTTTGATGAAAGTCAGATA
>JALSSE010000234.1 GCA_026984415.1 Hydrogenothermaceae bacterium
TAGATGATGAATTTATACAAAATTACAAAAGGGAAAAATATATTGCATTTACAAAAGATGAAATATCTGTTTTTGATGAAAATGGAATATTTAGATTTAAAGGAAAAATAGGCTCAATATTTCCACTTACTTCACAGGACGAAAATAACTATCATATCTACATACCTGTAAAAGATACAGATGGAACGGCAGTTTTAAAATTTGGAATCGTTCCAAAAAATACGGCAGTTATAAAACCTTTACCAATTACAGAAATAAACATAGCAAAAATAATAAACGAACTGCTTAACCAACCTTACGGCTGGGGTGGTCTATTCAGGAATAGAGATTGTTCTGCAACACTAAAAGATTTATACACCCCATTTGGAATATGGCTGCCAAGAAACTCAACTGCACAGGCAAAGGCTGGTTTATTCATATCTTTTAAAGACCTAACACCTTATCAAAAGGAAAAACTTATATCTGAAAGTGGATTTCCTTTCATGACTCTCCTCTGGATGAGGGGTCATATTATGCTATACATAGGAAAAAGAGGAAACGATTTACTGATTTTTCATAACTTCTGGGGTATAAGAACAAAAGACTTCTGGGGAAATGAAGGTAGATTTGTAGTTGGAAAATCATTAATAACAACATTAAAACCAGAAGGAGATTTACCTAATGTTGACAAAGAAAAAGGTAAATTTTTGAATAGACTAAAAGGAATGTCTATTTTAATGCCTCCAAGGTATATGATTAAATAATTGATTCAAAAGATAAACAAAATATCTTATATTCTTAAAAATAAATTCAGGAGGCAGAAATGAACAAAAAAAATCCAGCTGTTGAAGTTGAAACAGACTTTGGAACATTTTATATAGAACTTTATCCAGATAAAGCTCCTATTACAGTGGAAAACTTTTTAAAATACGTAGATGCAGGATTTTACAATGGGCTAATTTTTCATAGAATAATTCAGAACTTTGTTGTTCAAGGTGGAGGATTTGATGAAAATATGAACTATGTAGTACCGCTATTTCCACCAATAAAAAATGAAGCAAAAAACGGACTCAGAAATACCCGTGGAACTGTTGCAATGGCAAGGACAACAGATATAGACAGTGCAACTTCACAATTTTTTATAAACTTAGGAGAAAATTACCAGTTAGACCACGAAGGAGAAACTCCAGAAACATTTGGATACGCAGTCTTTGGAAAAGTAATAAAAGGAATGGAAGTGGTAGAAAAAATATCACGAATACCTACCATTTCAAAAAAAGGATTTGACGATGTTCCTATTCATCCAATCAGAATAAAACATATAAAAAGGGTAAACATAGAAGATATTGGCTAAACTATACTGATAAACGTAAGTTATTGATAGATTAAAACTTTATACTTGCTTTTATTTTAAAAATAGAATATATTAATATTATAATTTTATTTAATGAAGGGGGATACCCTATGGTATCTTTAAAAAGATACTTACTACTTACAATATTTTTAATCGCCTCTTTAAGTTTAGTTTCAAAAGCTGAAACCTTAAAAGTAAATCCTAAGTTTGTTAACTTTGGTGAAATAGAAATAGGTAATACAAAAAAAGCAGTAATTACAATAAAAAATCCAACAGATGAAAGTATAAAAATAGATAAAATGGAACTTTCAAATGATGTTAATTTCTTTTTGGCTGTATGGGGAGGAAATAAACCCTGTAAGGGAAATAAATGGTTAAAGCCTAAAGAGGAATGTACAGTAGTAATCAGATTTACACCTTTTAAAGAAAAAAAATATGAAGAAGAATTTACAATAAAAACAAAAGATGGAGATGAAATTACTGTAGATTTAGAAGGAAAAGGAGTAAACCTCTCTCCAGATAAACCAAGAATTGTAATCAGACCTTCTAAAAGAGCAGGTGAAGAATACAATTTCGGAAAAGTTTTTGCAAATGACAGAGCAGTTGAAATATTTCTTATTTCAAACAAAGGAAAGCACAATTTAGTTTTCACAAAACCAATAAGAGTTTCTGATGATGACCATTTTGAAGTCAACCCTTACGGTGGAAATAGACCATGCAACAGCTATCAGCCAGTTTTAAGAAAAAATAGGACATGTACTATAGAAGTTTACTTTTACCCAACAAAAGATAAAAAATACAGTACAGATTTAAAATTAAATACAAATGACCCTGACAATAAAGAAATAAAAATTAAACTTTTAGGAAAAGGAACTTATAAAGCTGAACCTGATATAGAAATAGTTAAAAGTAAAGATAACTTTCCTGATGAAAAAATAGATAAACAGGCTAAACTTCAAATATCAATTTACAACTATGGAAATACAATGTTAGAAATAAATGAAATAAAATTAAAAAAAGAAGATGATATATTTAAATTAGACCTAAAAGGAGGCAAAAGACCTTGCAGTACAGAAACACCATCTATTGAGCCTCATGATTACTGTACCGTATATGTAAGATTTAAGCCTAAAGAAGAAAAAAAGTACAAAACAGAATTAATAATAAAATCCAATGACCCTGATGATGATGAAATAAAAATAACCCTTAAAGGAAAAGGAGTTAAAAAGAAAGACATAATGGATTTAAATCTTAAAGATGAATTTACAAATGGCTGTTCTTTTGGTTCAGTTCCTTCTATTCCATTCTACCTGTTTATTCCTTTCATAATTTTAATAAGGAAAATCAGAAACAGAATTTATTCTTAAATATCTTTACTTTACAAAAACATAGATTTTCCACTTCTCAAAACCCCCTTTTCTTTTTTAAAATTACCGTTTAAATTAATTTCTGTAAAAATATAATTAAAGTGGGAGAAAAAAATGAAAAAAATAACTGCTTTTATCTGTCTTGTAATGTTTATCTCAGGATTTAGTTATGGGAAAGATACAGGATTTCTTATTGGGGCAGACATAAGTAATGGGAAAGTTTCAACTTCAGAACTTGAAAAAAGCGGTTCTCAAAATGACACGATTTATTCGGCTAAAATTGGATACTTTACTCCACATCAAAGGTTCTTAATAAAAGGAGATTTTGGAAAATTAAAAGACAGTATTGACATCAAGACGGCATTTTTTGAAATAGACCAGATATTCAGCATAGTTTATATTGGTTTAAATTTAGGTTATGCCTCTTATAAAGAAGGAAATATAATTGATAAATCTGGAGTTTTATACGGAGTACAGGGTGGATTTTTATACGAAATAACTAATCTCATTGAACTTGAAGGAAGCATCAGATACTCACTTACATCCATAAAACAGGGTAATTTTAATGTAGATAGCTGGAGAGTTATTTCTGCTGGAGTGAATATTAAATTTTAAAATTTGTTAGAACTAACCGAATACGAATAAAAAAGAGAGAGAAAACAATGGAAAACTTTTTAGATTTTTTTGGATTTGAAAAAGAACCTTTTGAAACAAATGATGACCTTGAGTTTTTTTATCTTTCTTATATCCACAGAAAAGGCTTAAATACACTTCATAAAGCATATTCAGAAGAAGGAATAACTCTAATTATTGGAGATTTTGGAACAGGAAAAACCACATTAATAAAAAAATTTTTAACTGATTTAAAACAGACAAGGTACACATACATAGAAGGAAAAAAACAGTCTTTTGAAGAAATAGTAGATGAAATAATAGACCAGTTAGGTATTGACAGCCTAACTTCCTCTTTATCAGAAAATCTAAACAAAATAAAAGAATTTTCAGAAGAAAACAAATCTATATTAGTAATAGATAACGCTCAGGAAATTTCTGTAAATGTTATTGAAAAATTAAGAATACTTGCAGACACTTCACCTAACATAAAGCTGATTTTAGTAGGAAATAAAGCCCTTGAAAATGTTGTGAACCTATCTTCATTAAGACAGTTAAAGCAAAGAATCAAATACATTGTAAGACTGAGAAATCTAACAAGACGAGAAACAAGAAAGTATATAGAAACAAGGATTTACTCATCAGGTTCTTTAAAAGTTAAAATAAGTAATTCTGTGTATAACCTTATACACAACTGTTCAAGGGGAAATCCTTTCCAGATAAATTTATTAATGGAAGAGATTTTATTTATCTTATTTCAGGCTAAAAAGACAAAAGTTAAAAAATCACACGTCAGAAAAGCCGCAAAAAATCTAAAATTAAAATGTAAAACTAATAGACTATTAAAAATAACAATCATTGGAATTATTGTGATTTTCATACTTTACGTGCTTAATACTATGGAGCTATTTACATTTTCACAGTTTATAGGAAAAGAAAAAACAGAAGAAGTACAAAAAGAAGAACAGGAAATTCCACAGGAAAATATTCCAGAACAAGAAATACCTGAAGAACAGAAATCCACCGAAAGTGAAACAAAAGAACAAAAAATAGAACAGAAGATAGAAACAGAAGAAGAACTGTATCAAAAAAGTTTAAAACAATCCACCGAAGGAACTGAAGAAACTATACAGAAAAAAGAAGAAATGCCAGAAGAAACTAAAGGAGTTGAAGAAACAAAAGAAAAAACAGAAGAAATCAAACCATCAGAACAAAAAGAAATCATTGCCTTTGTCAAAACAAGATTAATTAACATCAGAGAAAAACCAACCACAAAATCAACTATTCTTGCAGTAATTCCGAAAGGATATCAAGTAAAAATCCTTGAAGAAGGAGAAGGAAACTGGGTAAAGGTTTTATATTACAGTAAAAGACAGAAAAGAGAAATTATAGGTTGGGTGAATAAGAAATATTTAGAAATTGCCGAAAAAGAATAAAAGAAAAAACTAAAATTTGACGAGGGCAATGATGGAAAACTATTTAAGCTTTTTTAATCTTAAAGAAGACCCATTTAAAATAACACCAGACGTTGAATATTTCTTTATGTCACCTGTTCACCACGAAGCTATCATGTCTCTTAACTACCTTCTTACATCTGGAGAAGGTTTTGTTGTAATAATAGGAGAACCGGGGACAGGAAAAACAATAACAATAAGAAAATTTATAAACGAGCTTCCTGAAAATGTAGAGTACGCTTATATACTGTTTCCTAACCTTTCACCTGAAGAAATGTTTAAAGCTATATTAGAAGATTTTGGAATTCCTTACGATGATTCAAGTTCTAAAAATAAACTTTTTTCAAAGTTAAAAGATTTTCTCATTGAAAAAAGAAAAGAAGGTAAAAAAGTACTGATTATTATAGATGAAGCCCAGAATCTTCCAATTGAAACATTAGAGGAACTCAGAATTTTATCAAACCTTGAAACAGAAAAAGATAAACTGATTCAATTTATACTCTTAGGACAACCAGAACTTGAACACAAGTTAGAATCACCCCAGTTAAGACAGCTAAAACAGAGAATAACATTAATAGTCAAATTTAGAAATTTAAATCAGGATGAAATTACAAATTATATAGTTTACAGGCTTGCAAAAGCAGGAAATACGAGACTGAACATAGACCCTGATGTTTATAAATATCTTTACACTTTAACAGGTGGAAACTTAAGAAAGGTAAATATATTGATGGAAAGGGCTTTAATGGCAGCATTTGTTGAGAATTCTTTCACAATTACAAAAAAACATATTCAAAAAGCTGAAAATAGCTTAAATAATGTAGAAAATGAACAGGAAAATGGAAAAAATAAATTTTTAATTCCAATTGCCGCATCTGTTGTAATACTAATTATCTCTGCGTCTGTTTACTTTTTATTCCCTGAATTTTCTAAAAAGGAAAAAGCCACTCCAAAATCTGAAAACACAATGGAGAAAAAACAATTTTCCCCAACAAAAGCTATAATTGCCTACCCTCTTGTAGAAATAAAGGATAAACCTAATACAAAAGGAAAAAAAGTTGCAGTCTTAAGGAAAGGTTCTGTTTTAAAAATTTTAGAGAGGAAATCAAACTGGATAAAAGTTTCATTTAATACAAAAAAGGGAACTAAAACTGGCTGGGTTTACAAAGATTTTGTAGTATTTTTAGAAAAAGGGACTCCTTCTTCAAAGAAGGAGTTTATTAGTAGTCGCAGCAGCATTTAAAAGCTCAGTTCTAAATTTAAATATACAAATCTACCTGGTTCGGGAACTTTTACTCCAGAAGAGAAAGGATTTCTTAAGTAGGAAAGGTAGGTATAGTAGTTTTTATCAAAAATATTGTCAATTCCACCGTTTATTGAAAGATTTCCAAAATTTGCACTACCTTTTAAATTAAAAACAACGTATGATTTTGTTTCCTGTTCATTTAGAGTTGAATCAACATTTTTTTGTTTTCCAGAATAGATAGACTCTAACATCCCAGAATAATTTAAACCTTCATACTTTAAAGCAACCCTTGATTTTATAGGTGGAATTTCAATTAAATCATTATCTACAAAATTACCATTATCTTTCTTTCCCCTCTGGTAAGATACTCCAAATTCTAATGAAATATTTTCAGTTAAAGCAGAAAAAACTGAAAAATCACCACCGTATATATTAGCATCTATATTTTCATAAGATTGGGCTTTTTTAGATGGAATTGATAGGTTGTTTATTTTTGTTAAATAGATGTAATCTGAAAGATTGCTGTAAAAAATATTACCTCTTATAGATAAAATACCTTTAACAAAACTAAACCCTGTATCTATTTCATTATTTTTTACTGGATTTAAGTTTGGATTTCCAACCCAATCTGGTTTAGAAGGAGGTTTTTTTAATGCTATATACCTTTCCTGCGGGTCTGGAGTTCTTACTGTATGTCCAAAACCTAAATAAACATAGGATTTTTTATCAAAATGATACTTTCCAAGTATATTTCCTGTTAAGTACGTATCTGTGTTATCAAGGGAATAGTTTGTATAATATTCTGAATAAATATTACTGTTTGCTTCTCCAAAGGCATTTTGGTTTGCCTTTGATTTTGTATAGTCGTATCTAATACCTGCTGAAAGTACAACTTTATTTAATTTTTTAACACCTTTTACAAAAATTCCAAAATTTTTAACATTAACATCAGGAATCATCCCCGAATTATCCAACATCATTAAAGTATTATCAGCTTTCCAATTTCTTACAAAACTATCTAACCCTGTACGAATTACATAACCTTTTAAGTTATATTTTTTCTCAATTTTAAGCCCTGTAACATAACTTTCGGCAACTGTTCTCATCATATACCCACGGGTAGACATTGTCCCATTAGTCCACGGTACAGCAGATACACGGTTTGTGTCCCTCATGTCGTGATTTACCTTGTTTGCATAGATATTTATTTTTAAATCTTTATTTTTGTTTATGTACTCTCCGTTAAATTTTTTTGTGTTGTGGTCAAATGAATCCATTAAAAGATATGGATATAAAATTATTGGTGAGTCTTCAACACCTACATAAACTTTGTAAGACTGATTTTTGTCTGGATTTAATATAAATTTTGTCCAGAAAGAAGTGATGTTAAAAGCCTTTGTTTCTTTTTTAGAATCCTGATAAGAGGCAGAACCTGATGGATATTCTGTAAATAATTTCCCTTCACCAGATTTATAAGGTTTTGATGACTGCTGGTTAATTCCAAATAGAGCCTTTATTTTCCCATTTCCAAAATTAAAAATCCCGTAGTTGTTTATATAGCTGAATCTTCCAAATGTTGTACTTAATACTCCACCAAATCCAGCTTTAGGGTCTTTTGTTTTAATTAAAACAACCCCAGCAAGTGAACCTTGATTTGAAACATCAAAAGCCCCTTCCTGTATTTCCACTTTTTCAACCTGTGGTGCTGTAATGTTAGAAATGGGAGGGTCCATCCTGTTTGGACAGGCTCCATAAATTTTTGCACCATCAATTAAAATGTTTAAATCGTCCCTTTTAAATCCTCTAATAACAATATCATTAGAAATTCCACCTTTTCTTATGTGGCTGACTTCTGGAAATATTTCCGATAAAATCGTCCCTAAATCAATCTGATTTGTTGATTTTACATTTTCCTCTGATAATTCTTTTTCATTGGGTACTGTTTCCTTGATTTCTTCCTTAATCAAGATTTTTTCAATTTTAAATGTTTCAGCACCGACATAGGAAAAGAGTACAGATGAACTTAAAACGGCAGATAATAAGATTTTCATAAGCTATCCTCCATTGTTATTTTATTTTTATTTTAACTTTAAATTAACATAAAACAAACAACAGATAAATGTCAAGAATTATTTAATAAATGTGGTTATTTATCTGGTTTTAATTTAAAATTAATTTGTATTTCAGGGTTTTATTCTTTTTCAACGAAAGGGGTTTTATGCTTAAAAAAGTTTTAATATTCCATTTAATTTTAGCTTTTGTAAGAATTCTTTATGTTTTGTCAGAACATATTGATTTATCAACAGAAGAAGCCCAATACTGGCTATGGTCTAAACATTTAGACTGGTCTTATTACTCAAAACCACCATTAATCGCATACTTAAACTTCATATCTACTTCTATTTTAGGAGATACTGTTATTGGAGTTCGTATAAATGCTATTTTGATTGGTTTTTTAGTAGCTGTATTTTCATTCCTTTTTATGAAATACCTATTTAAAGATGAAAAATTAGCATTTTTAACATCTGTGTTTCTGTATGGAATTTACTCTTACAACTTTTCATCAATATTTTTTTTAACAGACAGTCCCTTACTTCTATTCTGGGCTTTAATCACCTTTTATTTTTACAAAGCAGTAAAAGAAAACAATCCAAAAGACTGGATTTTAACAGGTATTTTTGGAGGTTTAGGATTTTTATCTAAATACTCTATGGTATTTTTCTTTCCAATTGCCTTAATTTACTTATTTATAAAAAATAGAAAAATTTTTAAAGAAAAATGGTTTTACTACTCAATCTTAATAGCTTCAATTTTTACACTTCCTGTTATTATCTGGAATTTTCAACATGATTTTGTAACATTTAAACATGTTGGACATCTTGAAGGTGCAGAAGTTAAAGAAATTTCTTTATCCCAATCAATAAACTACATTTTAGATTATATCGGTGGGCAAATTGCTATAAATTCAATTTTCCTTTTTCCATTTTTTATTTATGTTGCGTACAGAGGATTTAAAGACAGGAAAAAAGAGGAAATTTTTTATCTGTGGTTTCCAGCAATAACAGTATTTTTATTTTTCCTTTACATTGCATTTAAGAAAAAAGTTGAAGCAAATTGGCCAGTTTTTGCCTATTACTCATTTTTCCTTTTAACTTACTATTACATCCATGTTAAAAAATGGTTTAAAGTTGCTTTAATTCCTTTTTTACTTTCTGTTTTCAGTGTAATTGTGTTTTTTTACACACCAATACTTGATATGATTGGATTAGGTAAAATTCTTCCTCCAAAAAAAGACCCAACAAAAAGGGTTATAGGATGGAAAGAACTTGGGTTAAAAGTAACAAATATTGTTGACCATCTCAAAACAGACAAATACTTTATTTTTAGCCATTCTTACCATATTGCTTCTGAAATGGCTTTTTATGTAAAGGGACATCCACAAACTTACTGTATTAATCTCGGCAGAAGAATGAACCAGTTTGATTTATGGGAAGGGATAGACAAATTTTCAAACAAAGGCTATTATGGGATTTATGTATCTGACAAACCTATTAGCGACAGGGTTTTAAAAGGATTTAAAAAATTAGAAAAATCTTACATCCATAATGTTAAATACAGAGGTGAAATTGTTAGAATTTACTACATCTATGTTTTAAAAGATTACATAAAAATCCACCAGCTAAAACCGCAATCTTTCTAAAATAACACTTTTATATTTTTTAGAATTAGCATTTTAGAGTTATAATTATAATCCTACTTTATGAAATCAAAGGAGTATCAATTGAAAATCCGAATTGGAACCAGAAAAAGTAAACTTGCTCTGTGGCAGGCAAACCACATTGCAGACAGGATAAGAAAAGAATTAGGATACGAAGTAGAACTTGTAAAAATAGTTACAAAAGGAGACAAAATACTTGATGTTCCACTGGCTAAAGTTGGTGGAAAAGGTTTGTTTGTAAAAGAAATTGAAGAAGCAATGCTTAGAAATGAAATAGATATAGCAGTCCATTCATTAAAAGATGTTCCAACATACTTCCCAGAAGGGCTTGACCTTGTAGCAATCACAGAAAGGGAAGACCCAAGGGACGCTTTTTTATCTGTTGAATACGACTCAATCTATGAAATGAAAGAAGGTGATATTTTAGGAACAAGCAGTCTGAGGAGAAAATCTCAAGTAGCCCAACTAAAACCAGAGTTAGACATACAGGATTTAAGGGGAAATGTTGATACAAGAATCAGAAAAATGGAAGAAGGGCAGTATAAGGGTATAATCCTTGCTTATGCTGGATTAAAAAGATTAGGATTAGAAAACAAAGTTAAACAAGTATTCTCACCGGAAGAAATGATACCAGCTGTAGCACAGGGTTTTTTAGGTATAGAAGGAAGAAAAAATGACGATAAAATTAAAGAAGTTATAAAAATTCTTAATCATAAAGAAAGCGAACTTAGGGCTAAAGCTGAAAGGGCATTTTTAAAAACCCTTGAAGGAGGATGTCAGGTTCCAATAGCAGCTTATGCAGAAATAAAAGATAATACTCTGACGATAGTTGGTTATATTTCTGACCTTGAAGGGAAAAGAGTATTTAAAGATAAAATCTCTGGGAATAAAGAAAATGCAGAAGAAATTGGCACTGAACTTGCACAAAAACTTTTAGATGAAGGTGGAAAACAGGTTTTAGATGAAATATACAACAACCAGTAGAGGTAATCAATCATTTTAAGAGATTTAAAGTTTTTAGCCCATCTTTTTAAACCGTATGTTATTTTTCTAATTCTTGGTTTAATAGGTGGACTAATTGAATCTGGAGCTTTAGCAGGACTTGCCTTTATTCTTAAAAATGTTGTTGATGATGTTTTTGTAAATAAAGATTTTCAGAGTTTAAAATGGATAGTTGCAGTAATTATAATTATTGCTTCTGCAAAACAGGTTGGATTTTTCTTAAAAGAGTATTTATACCCTTATGCTATTTTTAAAGTTGTTCAAAACATAAGGGAAAAAATTTATACAAATCTCCTCAATGCAGAACCTTCATTTTTCATAAAATTCCCACACGGAGACTTGGTAAGTAGAGCGACAAATGACATAGAAGCTTTTGTTAACGTTATAAAACTTCTTGGAGTAAATTTAGTAGCCCAGATTTTTACTGTTATTGCAATAATAGTTGTTCTTATATACAGGGACTGGAAATTATTTTTAATTTTTGTTATTGCCCTTCCTTTCCTTGCAGTTGCACTCCAGTATTTTGGTGAAAAAAGGAAAAAATACTCACAAATGTTACAGGAAGGAAAAGGTGAATATACCCAGATGTTAAACCAGACAATAACTGGAATAGAGGTTGTTAAGCTTTTTAATAAAGAGATTTTCCAAAAATTATTTAAAAAATTAACAAAAGAACTTTTTAGAAGAGAAAAGAAAAACGTTTTTTACGAAACTTTTTACCTTTCTTCAGTTGAAATTATTGCATACCTTGCAACAGCAGGAATTATTTATTACGGTGGGTACAGAATAATAAAAGGAGAAATTACTGCTGGAGATTTCTTCTCATTTTTAGGTGGTGTCCTCATATTAGTTAACTCAATGCAGATACTACAAAGGGGAGCTGTCCAGTTAAAAGCACTATCTCCAATAGTTG
>JALSSE010000235.1 GCA_026984415.1 Hydrogenothermaceae bacterium
TGAACCTGACATTCTAAAATCAAGGGTCACAAGTAAATCTAACTTCCCTTTTGGCGTTTCATCTTTTGTTTTCACATCTTCAGGTCTTAAAGGAGATTCTTCCCCTAAAACTCCATTATTTTCAACACCTAACATATGTTTTAAAAAGTATTCATGTCCTTTGGCAGAACTTGAAATAAGATTTGAACGCCATACAAATAAAGTTCTTGGGAAGTTAACAGGATTTTCTGGGTCTCCCCATGCAAATTCAAGTTCTTTATTTTTAAGTTTTTCAACTACATATTTTTTTATATCTTCTAAATCTTTACCACCATTCTTTTCAGCTTCTTCAGCTAACTCTATAGGGTTTTTATTAAACTGAGGATAAGAAGGAAGCCACCCAAGTTTTGCAGCAAGTAATAAATAATCAGCTGGATGCTTAAATCTTGTTTTACCTACAGTTGGAGAAGCTAATTTATTCATATTAAGGTCTTCATATCTAAACTGTTCAGTTGTGAAATAAAAAAATGAAGTTGCATTCTGCAATCTTGGCGGAAGTTGCCAGTCTCTTGCAAATGCAACTGTAGCCCAACCTTCAAAAGGTCTAACTTTTTCCTGTCCTACATAGTGGGCCCATCCACCTCCGTTTTTACCTTGAGAACCAGTCAGAATAACAAGATTTAGTATTGCGCGGTATATAACATCTGCATTGTACCAGTGGTTAATTCCAGCACCCATTATTACCATAGAGCGACCTTCTGTTTTGGCAGCATTCTGTGCAAACTCCCTTGCTACCCTTATTACCTGTTCAGAAGGAACATTTGTAAATTTTTCCTGCCATTTTGGAGTGTAAGGTTTCTCATCATCATAGCTTTCAGGATACCCCTCTTCCACCCCTTTTCTTTTTACTCCATAATTGGCAAGCATAATATCGTAAACAGTTGTTGTGTAGTAAGTTTCCCCATTTATTTTTATCTCTTTAACTGGAATAGCCCTTTTTAATACATCTTTTGTTTCATCATCAAAGTAAGGTAGATTAACTATTCCAATTTCATCTTCTTTTCCTAAAATTGATAAAACTGGATTTATTTTATTTCCATTTTCATCTTCAAGTTTTAAATTCCATTTACCTTTATCTTCCCATCTATGACCAACACTTCCATTAGGAATTCTAAGCTCTCCTGTTTCCTCATCTAACATAACCATTTTCCACTCAGGATTTGTAACATCTTCTTTTATATCTGAAGCCCTTAAAAATCTTTCAACTGTGTATCCATTTTCGGTTTTATTAAGAATCACAAGTAAAGGTAGGTCTGTATATTTTTTTGCATAATCAATAAAGTAAGGTTCTGGATTTTCAACGTAAAATTCTTTTAGTATTACGTGGGTCATAGCCTGTGCAAGGGCTGCATCTGTTCCCGGATTAGAAGCCATCCATTCATCTGCAAACTTTACATATTCAGCATAATCAGGGCTTACCGCAACGACTTTAGTACCTCTGTATCTTACTTCAGAAAGGAAATGGGCATCAGGTGTTCTTGTCATAGGAACGTTAGAACCCCAAACAAGTATGTATCCAGAGTTATACCAATCACCACTTTCTGGAACATCTGTCTGCTCACCCCATACTTGAGGAGATGCTGGAGGCAAATCTGCATACCAGTCGTAAAAACTAAGCATTGTTCCACCTAAAAGGGAAACAAACCTTGCACCAGAAGCATAACTAATCATTGACATTGCTGGGATTGGAGTAAAACCTGCAATTCTATCTGGTCCGTATTTTTTTATAGTGTATAGAATCTGAGAAGCTATTAATTCATTAACTTCATCCCATGAAACTCTTACAAAACCACCTCTACCTCTTGCTGATTTATAAGCTCTTGTTTTTTCTGGGTCTGATAAAATAGATTCCCAAGCTTTAACAGGGTCATTTCCATTTTTTTCTTTTTCCTTTCTCCACATTTCTAAAAGTACTCCCCTTGCATAAGGGTACTTTATACGAACAGGGCTGTAAATGTACCATGAAAAGGAAGCTCCCCTCTGACATCCTCTTGGTTCGTACTCTGGAAAATCAGGTCCAGTTGTAGGGTAATCTAAAGCCTGATTCTCCCACGTTATTAATCCATTTTTAACAAAAACCCACCAGCTACAAGAACCTGTACAATTAACACCATGGGTTGTTCTGACTTTCTTATCGTGTTGCCATCTCTTTCTGTAAAAATCCTCCCATGCCCTATCTTGCGAGATAAGAGCACTATGCCCATCAGAATATGTTTCTTTAGGCTCAAAGAAGGTAAACTTCCTTAACAGGTAAGAAAATTTTCTTTGCATTTTTTGCCTCCATTTTGTATTTGTACATCTATATGATTTAAATCATATATCTAAAAATAGAAATATTCAAATATCTAAATTTTTTAAATCTTCTTCAATTTCTGTAAAGACTTTGTACCTTTTTTGAGGATTTTTATCTATCATTTTTAAAACTATTTTGTCCCAGTCTTTGGAAAATTCCTTATT
>JALSSE010000236.1 GCA_026984415.1 Hydrogenothermaceae bacterium
TTCCTATTGGTTTGTTTATCTTTTCTTGTTTTATCTGGTCTTTGTTTATATAACAGGTCAAATATATGTAGTATCCGTCTGGTTTTTTAATAATTTCTGCTTTTGCTGTATCACAGTTTTCTGGTATTTGTTTTAGACCTAATACTCTAACAGGCTTTTTTAATCCCTGTAGTTTTATCCTATTTTTGTCTTTTAATACTTTGAATGTTATCCCTGACTGCTTTAATGGTATGCTTCTAACCTGTGATTTAAACTTTAGTTTTCCTACTTTTATGCCTTTTTGTTTTGCTTTTGATAGGTCTGATAGGTTTTTCTTTATTCTATCTAATATCCCCTGTTTCATTTGTGATGATAAACATTTTATTTCTCTTTCTTCAAATCTATCTGGTGTTTTTACTTCTAATGCTAAAGTTTTTTCTGTTTGTGGGTTTAATCTGTTTTCTATATCTGCTATACAGTAGTTATAAAGCCATTTCGCTTCTAAAAATACTTTTTCAAGCCATTGTTTTTGTTTTTGGTTTAAGTTGGAATATGAGATTTTAAGCTGATAAACTTTAGCTATCTGGTTTTTTCTTTTCTCTCTGGTCTTTTTTAAACTTTCTTTTATTTTTTGTCTTTTTTCAAGTGTTGCAGTCATTTTGAGAACCTCTATAATAATTATAGCAAAAAGGATTTTTGAGAGTTTCGTTAGAAACTCTCTGCCATTTATCACCTGTTTAAAAAACAGGTGCATTCTGGCAATTTTTTCGTAAATTTAAAATAAAATATTTAATAAAAATAATGCCTAAAAATCATAAATCAAGGTGAAATTGTCATAATGAAAATTAAAAATTTTGTTATTTTAGTACTTGCATTTATACTATTAATGCTGTTAATACAGAACATACAGTATGTTTCTATAAACTTTCTTGTCTGGAAATTTAGACTTCCAAAAATTATTTTGTTGATAATTGCTGCTACTATTGGATTTGTATTTGGGTATTTTGTTGGCAGTTCCTCTGTCAAAAAAGTTAAGCAAAAGCTAAAAAACAAATATAAGAAAAAATAAAAAAACTCCCCCTTCTGCCTATTGTTATTTTTATGTTTAAAGGGGGATTTTAGTTTTTTAGTCTGATAGGAGGGCAAGTGGTAAAGCTATGATAAATAGTATTACTGTAATTGCTATTAGTATTGTCATTTTAACCACCTCCGCTATAACCTTTTTCATTTTTTTATAATGAAAGAACCGTGCCAATTTTATATTTTTGTAAGTTATTGAAATTACTTTATTGTAGAAAAATGGGAAAATTTAACTATTTTGCATTTTTGCAAAAATGCAAAAAATAAATGTGAAATTAACAAAAAATTTGCAAATTTGCCAAAGAATCTAATTTAAAAATTGATGTTTTCGCTTAAAGCTTTTGTAGCTTTTAAAAGCTGTTTTTGTCCTACTTTTGCATATCTTGCTGTTGTTAGAGGGGAAGCGTGCCCTAATAGTTCCTGTATAACCCTTAATTCTGCTCCTGATTGTAAAGCCATTGTTGCAGCTGTATGTCTTAATTTGTGGGGATGTAAATCAATAGCACATTTTTTGCCTATTTTTATTATTTTCCTTCTAAGCATGTGATAAGAAATAGGGAAAACTTTTTCAAAATTGTGGGTTTTTAAATACTCAATAAATACCTCAAGAGGTCTTCCAATGATGGGAACTTCCCTCTCTTTATCCCCTTTACCTTTAACCCTTATATAAGCTATATCCTCTGGATGTATTCCATTTTCTAAGATAAAATTCAGGCTGTAAGTTTTTTCATCTCTTTCTATAAGAATGTTTTTTCTTTCTATACCCAGTATTTCTGAAGACCTTAAACCTGTTGTGAGCATTATTATAAGTATAGTTTTTTCCTGAAGTGTTTCAGCAGCATTTAATATTTTCTGTACTTCTTCGTTTGATAGAGAAGAAGGTATTTTCTGGGAAATTTTTGGTCTGTGGGATTTTGTTATAGGAGATGCTGATACAAGTTCTAAATCAATCAGGTATTCATAAAAAGAGTTTATACATGCTAATTTTCTTGCAATCGTGGAAGATTTTTTCCTTTTTGATTGTAAAACCATTCTAAATTTGGCAATATCTGCTTTTGTTACATTTTCAACATCTTTATCACCTACTATTTCAATGAACTGTTTCAAATCGGATTTGTAGTTTTTTATTGTGTTTTCTGATTTGTCAGCAATGTAAGAAAGGTATAATTCTGAACATTCAGAAATCTTCATTTTCTCTCCATTTTTTGTATAAAGAATGTTTTACACCAAAATTGTCAAGGATTTTACCTACAACAAAATTAACTAAATCTTCTATACTTTTCGGAAAATGGTAAAATCCCGGTGAAGCAGAAGCTATTATTCCACCACTTTCGGTTATTTTTTTCATATTATTTATATGAATTAATGAGTAAGGCATTTCCCTGATTAGTAAAAACAACTTTTTTCTTTCTTTTAATGCAACATCAGAAACCCTGTGAATTAGATTAGAGGCAGTTCCATTTGCAATAGAAGCCATTGTACCCATTGAACAGGGAGCAATAATTACCCCTTCTGTTTCTACCACCCTTGAACCACTCGCTATTGAAGCAGCAATATCTTTATTTGAAAAAAGTTTTACATTTTTGTTTAGTTTCTCTTTAAACTGGCTTTTTTTTAAGTTCATCTCCCTTTCCATTACAATATAGCCGTTTTCAGATACTATTAAAAAAACTTTATTTTCTTTTGATAGCTCTTCTACAAGTCTTATTCCATATATTGAACCACTTGCTCCAGTTATGCAAACTATATATTTTTTCATTATTTTTCCTGTATACTTTCTTTATGAAGTTGGAAATAATCCTATATACCATTTTAATCTTTTTTGCAGTTTTAACAAAAGTGAGTGGTTATTTCTTTTACGGAATTTATATAATTCTACTTTTTCCACTTGCATTTTCAGATTTAAAAAAATTAGGTTTATATGAATTCAAAAAGGGGATTTTATGGGGTTTTTTATCTTCAATTATTTATTTTCCATTTATTTTAAAAGAATTTTCTTTTACTCTTTTAAATCAGCTTCCTTATGTTTTTTCAGAGGAGATATTTTTTAGAGGTTTTATCCTTCAAAATTTAAACGAAAGGTATAGCAACGTACACCTAAATAATATTTTTGTTTCAGTTCTTTTTACAATTCCCCATGTTATTATTCACCCTTCTTTGATTTCTGTAATGGTTTTCTTTCCATCAATAATTTTTGGATATCTTTTTATATACACTAAAAGTATTTACGCCCCTACTATTTTCCATTTTTTCTCAAATATGTTCTTCCAGCTTTATTTAACAAAGTCAGGTTTGCTTAAAATGTTTATAAGTTTTCAATAATTTCATAAATAATTTCTGTTTTGTTTTTATTCTTTTTTATGTCAACAGTTTTCATATTTTCAAACTTTAAATTTAAAATTTCTTTTTCAGTTTCAGGTTGAATTTCAGATAAATATTTAACAATTAGACCTCTATAAGCTTTAGCCCAGTGGCTTACTGTTTTACCGTTTTTTAAAAATTTCATTGTTATAAATGGTTTTTTTATTGTGTAGAATTTTTCATAAAATCCAGCCCTTAAGTCTAAAATTAGTTCATCTCCAATAAAATTATCTAACGCTTCTGAAAAATGCTGTTTATAAAATTTTTCAGGTTTAAACTCTCCAATACTTTCACCTTGTTTTAGTTTATAAAAAGGTATTAAATCCTTTCCAAGAATTGCACCAAATAAATTGGAAAATATAATAAGATTATTCTCTATAAATTCTTTTTGTTTTTCTGGTAATCTGCTATAATCCATATACTGGTAGGCAACTCCGTTATACCTTTCTACTGCTTTTAGTGTTTTTTCTTCAAAAATATTTACTTTAAACCTGTTTAGCTGTTTTTCATCTTTTACGCCAAATAATTTTTTTAATTGTTCAACTGGAGCATTATCAATAAAATCCTGATATTTCTTTAAAACTTCTAACCTTTTTTCATAAAGCTCTGGACAGCAGAATGAATTTTTATTAATTGGTGGAAATTTTCCTCCATACTCTTTTGATTCACTTGGAGCAAATAAAATTTTCATTTAACCACCTCAATAATTTTTCTAAAATTATAACTGAAAGCCACTACAAAATTTATAAAATTGTTATATTTTTAGCTATTTAGAATATTATCCTAAGTTATAATAGTTTATGAAAAATTTAAAAAGGAGTGGAATTTATGTCTGAAAAAAAGTTATGGGGTGGAAGGTTTTCTGAAGGAACAGATGAGTTTGTTGAGGAGTTTACAGAAAGTATCTCCTTTGACAAAGAATTAGCCCTTTACGATATAAAAGGAAGTATAGCCCATGCAAAAATGTTAGGAAAACAGGGAATAATCCCTGAAAAAGATGCTGAAAAAATAATTGAAGGTTTAAAGGAAATTGAAAAAGAGATAAAAGAAGGAAAATTTCAATGGAAAAAAGAGCTTGAAGATGTTCATATGAATATAGAAAAAGCCCTAATTGAAAAAATTGGAGATGTAGGAGGAAAACTCCATACTGGAAGGAGTAGAAATGACCAGGTAATAACAGCTTTTAGGCTTTACTTAAAAACAGAAACTCAAAACATAATAAACCTGATTGAAGAGTTAAAAAAAGCATTACTGGAAAAAGCTGAAGAAACTGTTGATATAGTTATGCCTGCCTATACACATCTTCAAAGGGCACAGCCTATTAGATTAGCCCACTACTTTTTAGCATATTTAGAAATGTATAACAGGGACCAGGAAAGATTTAAAGATAATTTAGGAAGAATAGACCAGCTTCCCCTTGGCAGTGGAGCTTTGGCAGGGGTTGATTTTCCGATAGACAGGGAATTTGTTGCTAAAGAGCTTGGATTTTCTTTTGTTATGAGGAACTCTTTAGATGCCACTGCTTCAAGGGATTCAATAATAGAATTTTTATCTAATGCATCAATCTGTATGGCTAACCTTTCAAGGCAGTCTGAAGATTTAATTATATGGAATTCAACAGAATTTTCTTTTGTGGAACTTCCAGACAAGCTAACTACTGGTTCTTCAATAATGCCCCAGAAAAAAAATCCTGATGTTTTAGAGCTAATTAGAGGTAAAGTAGGTAGAGTTTATGGAGATTTAGTTGCACTTTTAACAATAGTAAAAGGTCTTCCAATGGCTTACAACAGGGATTTACAGGAAGATAAAGAACCTGTTTTTGATGCTGTAAAAACATTAAAAGGTTCAATTATTGGAATGACAAAAATAATTGAGGGTTTAAAACCTATAAAAGAAAATATGGAAAAAGCAGCTGGTGGATTTGCCCTTGCAACAGATTTGGCCAATTACCTTGTCAGAAAAGGAATGCCTTTTAGACAGGCACACCACGTTGTAGGTTCTATTGTTGGTTATTTAACAAAGGAAACAAAGGAAAATAGAGAATTAGAAAGTATAACCCTTGAAGAACTAAAAAAATTCAGCGATTTATTTGATGAGGATGCTTTGGAAATACTTTCTCCTTATGCAGTTGCAGATGCAAGAAATTCTTTTGGTGGAACAGCTAAAAATCAAATTTTAGAACAGATTGAATACTGGAAGAAAAGGATTAATGTTTGATAGATTTGAAGAAATTTTAAAGGTAAATGAAAGCCTGTTAGATGTTCAGAAGAAACAGGCAATATTTTTTATACTCTTCGTATTATCTTTAAAATTTTTACTTGATTTGCCTTCAGGTTTTACTGTGTCCAAAGATGATTTAAAAGTTGATATTAATAAAGCAACATTTATTGAACTTCAAAAAGTTCCTTATATAGGAGAAAAAACAGCGTTAAAAATCATAGAATTACGTGAAAACTACGGGTATATTGAAAATATAAACCAGTTGAAAAGCATTAGAAACTTTAAAAAATTTAAATACTACATAAAAGTTAAGTAGGAGAAAAAATGTTATTAGAAAATATGTCTTATGTGGAAGTTGAAGCTTACCTTTTAGAAAAGGATACTGTTTTAATACCGATTGGTTCTGTAGAACAGCACAGTCCTTATGGACTTATTGGAACAGATTTTATAACAGCAGAAGCTATTGCAAGGGAAGTAGGGAAAAGGATGGATTTAATTGTAGCCCCTACTTTGCCTTATGGAATGTCCCAACATCACATGGCTTTTGCAGGTTCTGTAACATTTTCACCTGAAACAATGGTAAATGTTGTAAAAGACATAACAAAATCTTTTTTAGAGCACGGTTTTAAAAGAATTATTTTTATAAATGGACATGGAGGAAATATAAATCCAGTAAAGACAGCTTTTGACCAGTTAAAATATGAAAATTACAAAGGATTATTTGAAATTATATCGTGGTTTTTACTTCCTGAAGTTCAAGATATTGAAAAGGGACTTTTTGGTGATAAAAATGGACATCATGCAACTCCAGGAGAAATATCTATTACAAAATTTTTACGCCCAGAAGTTTTTTCAAATAAAGCTCATATTGAAGGTAATGTAGAAAAAATAGAAGCTTACTGGCCTTTATCAAAGGAAGAATTTAAATCTGTTTATCCAGATGGAAGAATGGAATCTGCCCCATGGCTTGCAAAAGAAAGTTATGGAAAATTAATTATGGAAGAAGCAGTAAGGGTCATTTCAAATAAAATAAGGCACATTTTAAAATTAGAAATTTTATGAAGAGGAGGAAAAAATGACAGATAGAATAGATATGTTAAAGAGAGCTTTAGAAAAAGACCCTAACAACCCTTTAGGTTTATACGGTCTGGCATCTGAGTATTTTAAAAATCAGATGTACACAGAAGCAATAGAAATTTTAGAAAAATACCTTGAGCTTCACGAAGACGAAGGTTCAGCTTATAGAATGTTAGCCCAGTGTTATTCAAATATAGGTGAAATTGAGAAAGCAATAGAAACTTACGAAAAAGGTATGGAAAAAGCTGCAAAATTCAACCATCCAACTATGGTTGAAGAATTTAGGCAGGAAATAGAACAACTAAAAACAATGATTTAAGGAAAAAATTGAAAAAAAGAGTTTTAGTAATCAGACTGTCTTCACTTGGAGATGTTATTTTATCTTCTGTTGTGTTAGACCCGTTATTTGAAAATGGTTATGAAGTTGATTTTTTAACTTTCAGACCTTTTGACCAGCTTTTTAAATACGATTACAGGATAAAAAATTTAATTGCTTTAGAAAAAAAAGATTTAAAATCAATTAAAGATATATATAAATTTTCAAAAAGCTTGAAAGGTTATGACTACATTATTGATTTACACGCAAATTTACGTTCAACATTAATTTCTCTATTCTCTGGAATAAAAACGATAAAATATAACAAAGAAGGATTAAAAAGAAGACTGGGAATTTTAAATCCTGAATTTAATGTTGTAAAAGCATACCTTGAACCTTTAAAAAAATTAGGAATAGAAAATTTAGATAAGTACAGACCAAGGTTAATCTTAAAAGAAGAAGAAATAGAAGCTGTTAAACCTTTAATCCCAGAAAAATTTATATCTTTAGGTACAGGAGCGAGGTACGTTCCAAAAATCTATCCATATTACGATAAAGTTGCAGAGCTTCTTTTAGAAAAAGGATTTAATGTTGTCCTTGTAGGTTCAAAAGAAGACAAAGAAAAAGATAAAAAAAGTTATCCAGAAAAAGTTATTGATTTAAGAGGGAAACTTTCTTTAAGGGAATCTTTAGCTGTTATATCTCAGGGAATTTTAACTATAAGCAACGATTCTGCAATTGCCCATATGTCAAGAGCAGTAAAAGTTCCAGTTCTTGTAATTTATGGAGCTACACATCCTTATTTTGGGTTTGCCCCTCTTATAGATGAAGGTGATTTTATTTTTAAAGGTTTAAAATGTCAGCCGTGTGATGTACACGGAAAAAAAGAGTGTAAAAGGAAAGATTTAGCCTGTCTTACAACTGTTTCTCCTGAAGAGGTTGTAGAGAAAGCAATGGATTTGATAGAGAGATTTTCAAAAGTTAAAACCTGAATTTTCTTTGTTTTAGGTTATAATATTTTATCATTTGCCCGAGTGGCGGAATTGGCAGACGCAGGGGACTCAAAATCCCCCGCCCGCAAGGGCGTGTGGGTTCGACTCCCACCTCGGGCATTTGTTAAAAGGATTTGTAATTATTTATAACAAAGACATTTCATTATTTTATAGTAATCTTTCCATAATCCTTTTCTTTTCTCTTTTGCCTGTTCTAATAAATTATCTAAATATTTTGGATATTTTGCTTTTTTGTATATGCAGGCATATCCATCTTTTATAATTTCTTCATTATAAAGTTCATCCTTTTTATTCCAGATAAGTGCAAGATATCTTTTGAACTGCCCTTGTCCTTCTATTTTAACTTTGACTACATCTTTTACATGAAAATTTCTTTTTGCATAAGCTGTTGCTTTCTGACCCATTTGCTTCATTTTTCTTTTAGATGTATTACATTTATCTACATCTTTTAAAAGTTTGTATCCTTCATTTTTTTCAGGTGTGTCAATCCATAAGAGCCTGAGTTTGGCTTTTGTTCCATCTTCTGTTCTGACAGTTATAGTATCGCCATCTACTACTTTAACTACTTTGGCTTGATATTCTCCTACTGGAAGTGTATTTTCTTGTTTTTTTGCTGTTTGTGTTGATGTTTCTTTTTGAAGAATTTTATTTAATTCTGGGAACTTTTTTTCTAAAAAAAGTCCTATTATAGAAATAATTATAACTACTATTGTTGAAATTGTGGTTTTTTTCTTCAAATTAATAACCTCCTTTTTAATTTAATTCTAAAGATTTTTTAGAAATCTATCAATGGACTTACTATTAAATAGTTTTTTATTTTTTTAAACTTTTCAATTGTATATACAGAGATTTTAATAATTTTTGGAACATTATTTTCTGAAAAAATTATGGGAAAAATTTTATTAGTTTTTATTCTCATAATTTAAATTTTCCAAATTTCTCCCCTCCTTCATCTATTTTCTGGACTGTGCAAGTTATTGGAAAGCCCTGTTGTTAGGGTTTTAGCAAATGATTTTTATTAGAATGAAGTGTCCGTAATATCCTTTTTGTGAAATTTGTGGTCTGGATTTAATTTGGATAGATAAATTTTCCCTTTATTCAACAATATCCTCACTTAACATTTCGTATTCTTTAATTTCTTTCAGGTAGCTTTTGTCTTTTCTAAGCTGTTTTGCAAGTTTTTCCATTTTTTGATGAATTTTTTCTTTTTTTATTTTTTCTCCATACTCAATAACAGCTTCTCTAATTATTTGAGACTTTAGTTTACCTAAGCTTTTGCTAAGATTATTTAAATATTCAAAAAACTTTTCTTCAGTTTTTAATGTTATAGTCTTCATTGGTCTATTCCTTAAAATTTTAATTAATTTATTACTTAAATATATAAACCTCTGAGTTTCTGTGTGCAAACTTTTCAAAAAATTTCTTGTATATGGAACATTTTATTCTAAAAAAATTTATAAACTAAATTTAAAACAGCTTCAGGAGGGTTAAAATGAATATCTTAAAAGGTTTAATTTTATCAATTGTCATTTTTTCTATTATTGCTTGCTCATCAAAAACTCCAAAATGTAGTGATAGTGAAACAAAAGATTTAGTTATTGAAATTGTAAAACAGCAATTATCAAAGATAGGTGCTGGTAGTGATTTAGATGGAATTGAAATAAAAGTTGATAATATAAGAACAATTGAATATCAGAAAAATATTGATAAATATACCTGCAAAGCAGAACTTATCATGAAAAATAAAAAAACAATCAGCAGCAGAGCTTTCCAATAACTTACACAGTCCAGAAAACAGATGACGGTAAGAAGTTTTATGTTGAGGTTTTTGGGTTATAATATAAGCTAAAGTATTCAAGAGGAGGGAAAAAATTATGACTAAATACTTATTTTACAGAATGACTCACGACTCTGGATTTGCACCAAATCCGTTTTGGGGTTATTTAACTTTATCAGCGTGTACTCCTAATCATTCAGACCAAGCCAAAGGTTTGAAGATAGGAGACTGGATAATAGGAGTTGAAGCTAAATCGTTAGCTGAACAAAGAAGAAAAAAGGGACTTAATCCCAATGTTGAACAATCTTTAATCTATGTGGCAAAAATTGATGAAATTCTAAACTTAAATGAATATTTTCAAGACAAAAGATTTGAAAAGAAAAAATTCAGAAAAAGTTATGATTATAAAGAAGGACGAGGAGATAATATTTACTATATTGAAGATGGTAAATGGAAATGGTTAAGAGGACATAACCATGAACCAAATGATTTGTGTAATTTACCAGATGAAGAAGTTTTTTTTAAAGTGGAAGATTTAGAGAATTTGCTAAAAAATGAGGAGGTTAAAAGAAAATACGGAGAAATATTAAAAGATTTAAAAGGAAATAGAGTTTATATTTCAAAAGACTTCTTATATTTTGGTGATAAGGGAGTAGAATTTGACAAACGCTTTTTAGAATGCTTACATCCTAACCAAGGAATAAAATACTGTCCTAAAAATCTAATTAATCTTCTTAAAGAATATATAGATAAACTTATAGAAAAATACGGCTATGGGGTTCATGGAAATCCAATAAATTACAGTATAAAAAATAAATGTGGACAAAAAGATGAAAGTTGTTTTTAGTAGAAAAGGTTTTGACAGTTCCTATGGTGGTTTCCCAAGCCCTATTTTTCCTGATGGGACATTGTTTTCAGTGCCAATACCTGATAAAAAAACGTCTGTTTCTTATGGGGATTTAAATTTTCATTATCAAGGTGAACCTATTCAAAAAATCTTAAATGATTTGACTAATCAGACAATAAATTCAGGAAAAATACGAAGTTGTGATTATTTTTCAAATAAATTTAAGTGTCATCTTGATCCCATGATTATAGAAAACAAAAACTTTAAAGGAATTATTTTTGGACAAGAGGGCAAGGCAGCATCACATTTAATAAAAAAGAACATACAACAGGGAGATATTTTCCTATTTTTTTGGTTGGTTCAAAGAAATAGAGAAAGTAAATGGAAAATGGCAATATAAGAAAGATTCACCAGATATTCATTTAATTTGGAGTTTTATGGAAGTTGATAAAGTTATCCACTTAGAAAATGATAAAAATCTTAATAGTTTATTAAAAAGATATTCGTTTTTAGAAAAGCATCCCCATGTAGAAACAGAAAGAAAAAAACCCAATATAATGTTTCTTTCAAAAAAATACAAAAAATTTAAGTTAAAAAAAGAACTGATATTAACTAATATTGATAATTACAGAGGTAGAAGTTTTTGGAAATTACCAAAATTTTTCTATCAGCCTCATGCCTTTTCTTACTTAAAGGAAAACAATTTTATAATTTATGAAAACTCGGTATTAATAGAATCACCTAAAATAGGACAAGAGTTTATATTAGATTTGGAATTGGTAAATAAGGAAGATAAAAAACGAATATTGGAATATTTACTTCTCATCTGATTTTATGTGAAAAAATTGTAAAGTTTTAAGTTTTTTTTCACAAACGAAATTTTTAACTTAA
>JALSSE010000237.1 GCA_026984415.1 Hydrogenothermaceae bacterium
AGCGTCTGGGTGTTCATATTCAATTTTGTAAGTTTCAGCTTTAGACAGGGAATTAAAGCCAAGAATAAGAACTGTAGACAATAAGGCACGTTTAACTAATTTCATATCTTACCTCCTTTGCATTAGATATTTTTCTTTTTGCTTTAATTAATAGCAAATTCTGTGCCAATTTTTATAACTGCTTGTAAAATAGGTTTTTATTGGTCGTGTGTATTTTTATTTTCAGATAAACAAGTCCTTTTTGTTCTATTTGGGACATTTTTAAAATTTTTTGTGTTCCATTTGGGACAATCACGAAGGTAAAAGACCTAAATTTTTCATTTTTGTTCTTAACTGTTTTCTGGAAATACCTAATTTCTGGGCTGTTTTTGTCTGATTCCAGTTTTCTTCTTCTAAAGCTGAAAGTATTATTTTTCTTTCAATCTCTGATAAATTGTATGTATCTGTTTGTAAAATCTGTTCTTTTTGAGATGAATTTGCTTTGCTAATTATCCTCTTTGGAATATGTTCTATTTTGATTTTATCAATGGGACACATAACAACTGCTCTTTCAATTGCATTTTCAAGCTCTCTAACATTTCCCGGCCAATTATACTCCATAAATACATCTAAAACCTGTTTGTCTATATCTGTAATCTCTTTGTTGTTTTCTTTACTGTATTTTTTTAGAAATTGATTTACAAGTAAGGGTATATCTTCCTTTCTTTCTCTAAGTGGAGGGATTTTTAGATGTACCACATTTATCCTGTAAAACAGGTCTTCACGGAAAGTTCCTTCTTCTACCATTTCTTCTAAATTTTTATTTGTAGCAGAAATAATTCTACACTTCATTTTTACAACTTCAGAGCCACCAATTCTGAAAAATTCTTTTTCCTGAAGTACCCTAAGGAGTTTTGCCTGAATTAGTTGTGGCATTTCTCCTATTTCATCTAAAAACAGTGTTCCTTCCCCAGCAAGTTCTATTTTTCCCTTTGTTGTTGTTATTGCTCCTGTGTAAGCACCTTTTTCGTGTCCAAAAAGCTCATTTTCAAAAAGTTCAAAAGGTATAGCAGAGCAGTTAATTGGAATAAATGGTTTGTCTTTTCTGTTTGACAATTTGTGTATGGCTTTTGCAACAAGTTCTTTACCAGTTCCACTTTCTCCTTCAATAAGAACAGAGGAATTACTTTTACTGACAATTGAAATTTCTTTGAATAGTTCTTTCATTTTTGGACTTTTACCAATGATACCTTCAAATTCTTGAATTTTATCTGTAAAACTTGCTTTTTGTAGAAAGAAGTTTAGCATTTCTACCAACTGGGAAGAATCTATCGGCTTTGAAATGTAATGGTTAGCACCTTTTTGCATTGCTTCAACTGCACCGTTTATTGAACCATAAGCTGTAATTACTATAAAAGGGGTGATTAAATTATCTTTTCTGAATTCTTCTAATATTTCAGTTCCTGTTCCATCTGGTAGTCTGAAATCACTTAAAACAATATCAAAGTTTATATTTTTTAATTTCTGCACGGCTTCTTTTTTTGATTTTGCAGTGATTACATTAAAACCTTCATTTTTTAGAATGGCAGGAATTACTTTTAAAATACTTTCCTCATCGTCAATAAGAAGAATTTTCGGTTTATTGTTCAATAGAATCCTCCATGTCAGGTGTTGCACCGTATATTATAATATGATTAATTATATTTTCAATATTAGTGTATTGATTTATAGTATCTATAAAATATATTATCAAATGGAGGATTGGAAAATGGCTAATTTAAAAAAACTTTTTTTATTTAAGATTTTTGTTGTTCTTCTTTTTACAAATCTTTCCCTTGCAGGTGAAAAAAAGGATGTGGCGAAATTTGAAATTTCAGATGAAACTTACCCATCTGTAAAGGTAGTTTACGACTGGAACTTGTCTTCCCCTGAAGATGTAAATCAGGCATTAAATTACATTTCAAATCATTTAAAAGCTTATACAGAGTACTCCCCTTTAGCTGAAGTGGAAATTGTTGTTGTAAGCCATGGTCCAGAACTTGCCATTTTTGCTAAACAGAACCACCCAAAATTTAAGGATGTTATTGAAAGGATAAAATCTTTCCATGAGAGTTATGGAATTAATTTTTATGTTTGTTATAATGCAGCAAGGGCTTTAGGGTTTTCAAAAGAGGACTTTCCTTCTTTTGTTATATTGACCCCAGCTGGAGTTGCTAAATTGGCAGCCCTTGAAGAAGAAGGGTATAGACTTGTTCCTGCTGTTGTAAATAAATTCGAACCTGTAAAGGAAAAGTATGGTAAGAAATCTAAATAAAATTCTGTTAATTTTTCTTTTATTCTTTGGAATAACTTATGCTGAGACGATAACATTAGCAGTTTTATCATCTGGTAAACCTGTTGAAGAGTACAAAAGGTATAAGAATTTATCCAAATATTTATCAAAAGAGCTTGATATTCCTGTTGAAATAGTTATTGTAGGAAAAGTAAAAGAACTTTTCCAGCTTTACGAGGACAAA
>JALSSE010000238.1 GCA_026984415.1 Hydrogenothermaceae bacterium
AAAGTTTTTTGCAAAAACTTTACTTGCTTCAAGGATTGCAGAATCTTTTTTATGTCCAAAGATTTTTAAACCTAATTTTTCAAACTGGTCAACAATCCCAAGGGAAAGAGGCTGTTCTGGGCCAACTACTGTAAGGTCTATACCTTCTTCCTTTGCAAAATTTGCAATTTTTTCTACATCGTTTGGGTCAATATCAACTTTTTTTGCTATTTTCCAGATACCTGCATTTCCTTTAGCACAGTAAACTTCAGATACCAGTGGACTTTGTTTTATCTTCCAAGTAAGAGCGTGTTCTCTACCGCCATTTCCTACAACTAAAACTTTCATCAATTAAACCTCTTCCTCATTTATTTCTTCTAATTTTGTTAAATATGCATAATCTTCTCTTTCTCTAATAATCCTGAATTTATCATCTTCTACAAGTATCTCTATAGCTTTAGGTCTAACATTGTAATTTGAAGACATGGAAGCTCCATAAGCACCAGCACTCATTACTGCAATTAAATCTCCTCTGTTTACATCATCTATCTCTCTGTCCAGTGCAAAAAAATCTCCAGTTTCACATATAGGTCCAACTATATCAGCAACAACTTTTTTTTCTTTTCTTTCAACAGATAATATGTGATGATAGGCTTTATAAATTGCTGGTCTCATTAAATCGTTCATTCCAGAATCCACAATAATAAAGTGTTTATCTTTTTTATCTTTTATAAAAATAACCTGTGCGATTAAAGCTCCTGCTTCACCAATCATTGACCTTCCCGGCTCAAGTATAAGCTTTAATCCTGTTGAACTGACAATTGGTAAAATAGCATCTGCAAGGTCTTTAGGTTTTGGTGGATTATCTTCAGGTTTATATCTGATTCCAAGTCCACCACCTATATCAAAGTACTCAAGTTCAATACCTTCTTTTTTTAATTTGAAAATAAGCTCTGCCGTTTTTTCTAAAGCTTCTATGTAAGGTGATATTTCCATTATCTGTGAACCTATATGGCAGTGTATACCTTTTATCTCTATATTTGACATTTTAGAGGCCATTTTATAAACATCTAATGCCTCATCTATGTCTATACCAAACTTACTTGTTCTCAGTCCTGTTGATATATATGGGTGTGTTTTTGGGTCTACATTTGGATTTACCCTTATTGATATCTTTGCAGTTTTTCCCTGTTTTTGTGCAAGTTCATTAATTACTTCAAGTTCCATTCTACTTTCTACGTTAAATGAAAGTATATTTTCACGGAGGGCATAATCTATTTCAAAATCTGTTTTTCCTACCCCTGCATATACTATCTTATTTGATGGAATTCCTGCTTTTCTTGCCTTGTAAAGCTCACCACCTGAAACTATATCACAACCAATGTCGTTTTCAGCAAATATTTTTAGTAATGATAGATTTGAGTTTGCTTTTGCAGCATAACATATTAAAGTTGGATAATCTGAAAATGCATTTTTATACTCATTTATTTTGTCTATAATTGCCTTTTTACTGTAAATGTAAAATGGCGTTCCGTATTTTTTTCTTACAGTTTCAATTGAAACGTTATCACAGTAAAGTTTTCCGTCTTTATATACGAAATATTCATTAAAGTTCTCATTTATGTTCATAAAAGGCTTTGCCTCCAAAGGAAAATGGAATAAAATAGTTTAAATAAATTATAATAAAAAACCACAAATTTTGAATAAAAACAAGAGAGAGCAAATGGGAATTGAAATTAAAGGAGTCACAGTACCTGCCTTACAAATAACATTAGATAAGGATAAGTCTATAGAGGAGAATATTTCTGAACTTGAGAAAAAGCTTTCTTCTACTTTCTTCAAAGGTTCTTTCGCAATTATTGATTTAGATGATGTGGAGCTTTCTGAAGAAGAAATACAGCAGGTGGAAGATTTATTAAAAAAGTATAATACAAAAATTCTTGGTTATAAGTACAGGGAAGGCTCAAAAAAGAAAAAAGCAAGAATAGAAGAAGTTAAAGGGAAGAAAACATTAAAAATTCTAAATAAAACAATAAGAAGTGGACAAAACATAGAATACGATGGAGATATTCTGATTATTGGTGATGTAAACCCAGATGCTTATGTAATTGCTTCTGGAAGCATAATTGTTATGGGAACTTTAAGGGGAATTGTCCATGCTGGTGCAAATGGCGATGAAACAGCAGTAATTATGGCTCTTAAACTCAGACCACAACAGCTCAGAATAGCAAGTTATGTAACCCGCTCACCAGATGAAGATATTGAAAATCCAGACTATCCAGAAAAAGCATTTATAGAAAATAATCAAATTTACATAGAGAAAATTTAAAAGAGGGTAGACTATGACAAGAGTTATTGTAGTAACATCAGGAAAAGGTGGTGTTGGAAAAACCACAGTAACAGCAAACTTAAGTACCGCCCTTGCGTACTTAGGAAAAAGAGTTCTGGCGATAGATGCAGATATTGGATTAAGAAACCTTGATATGATTTTAGGACTTGAAAACAGAATTG
>JALSSE010000239.1 GCA_026984415.1 Hydrogenothermaceae bacterium
TTTCTAATCTTTCTAATCTTTCTATTGCTTTAATAAATTCTTCTGTGTGGAGTTCTCTTCCACCTAAACCGTATATGTAATTATGGATAAGTGGTCTATTTTGATTATGGAATAAAGAAGATGCTATGTCTTTAAATAAAGGACCACCAATTCCGTCAAAAGAGTCAGCCCTATCAAAGACAAGGACTCCTTTTGCTTTAGAAAGTGCCTCTGAGATTTCTTTAACAGGGAAAGGTCTGTACAGTCTTATTTTTATTCCACCAACTTTTTTACCCTGTTCTCTCAACGCATCAACAGCATCTTTTAAAGTTCCAAAAGAAGAACCCATAGAAATTGCAACATATTCAGCATCTTCTGTCCTGTACTCTTCAATAAATCCGTACTGTTTTCCTATAAGAGATTCGAATTCCTGGTCAACTTCTCTTACAATGTCGTAAGCTTTTAACATATCCACATGTTGCTGGTATCTACATTCTGTATAGTAGTCTGGCTGTGCTGTTGCCCCGTATGTTACTGGTTTTTCAAAGTCAAGTAACGGATAAGGTATCCTGTTTATTCCAGCAGGACCAATGAAATCCTGAACTGACTGGTCGTCTAATAACTCTACGTTTTCGATAGAGTGGGAAACAATATAACCATCATAGTTAACTATAACTGGTATCATAGCTTTTTCTGAAATCTTAACAGCTTCAATAATGTTGTGGTAGGCTTCCTGTGCGTTTTCAGCAAATAGGGAAATCCAACCTGTATCCCTTGTAAGCATAGAATCACTGTGGTCACAGTGGATGCTTAAAGGAGCAGATAAAGCCCTGTTAACATCAAGCAGAACAATAGGAACCCTCATACCAGATGCAACATATAAGTTTTCTACCATATATGCTATACCAGGTCCTGCCGATGCAGTTACAACTCTACCACCAGCAGCAGCAGCACCAATACATGCAGCCATTGCCGAGTGTTCACCTTCAACTGCTACCATTTCTGTATCAACTTCTCCATTTGCAACGTATTCTGCAAAAAATCCCATTAACTCCGTTTGTGGAGATATAGGATAAACTGCAGCAACATCAAAATTTATTTGTCTCATGGCTTCTGCTGCAGCCTGATTCCCTGTAAGTGCAACTACTTTTGTTGCCATTATTAATCCTCCTTAAATTAACCTTCTAATTCTTTTAATTTAATTTCCATTTCTGGAACCATTTCTATAGCATTGTATGGACATTCTACTGCACATATTCCACAACCTTTACAGTAATCAAAGTCTGTTTCGTACCTTTCTTCTGGTGAAGATGGAATACTATCGTCAGGACAGAATATCCAGCAAATCAAACAGTGTGTACATTTATCAAAATGTGTGATAGGTCTTAATATTCTCCAAGACCCTGTATCATTTATCATACTTGAACCGGCTTCATCAACGATTGAGCCTATAGGTATCTCGTTCCATTTTTTTAACTCATAACCCATATATAAATCCTCCTTTTAATTAAAATTAAGTAGGCCTTTACGCCTTGTAAACTTCTTCAAATCCTCTTTTTAAAGCTTTTAGGTTTTGTGGAAGCAATGCTCTTAATTTTGAGCTTGCTTCAAAAGATTCTGTAATCTCTTGTTCCATTGATTCAAAATCAACTAAGTTTGTGGCTTTTACAACAGCCCCTAAAACAGCTGTATTTGGTATATTTCTTCCAAATTCTTCTAAAGCAATTTTTGAGGCATCAACCAACCACAGTTCGTTGTTTGGTATTCCTAATATCTGTCTTACTTTTTCAGGTGGAAAGCTTGTATTTACTACAAAAACTGTATTATCATCAATTCCAGATACAATGATATCTTTTATTGTAAACATTAAAGATGGGTCTGTAATAATGACAAATTCAGGGTTGTCAACAGGTGCTCTTGTATTTATAGGATGTATACTGATTCTTGTTGAAACTTTAACTGGTGTTCCAGACCTTTCTAATCCAAATTCTGGCATTGCCTGTCCATATTTACCTTCAATTATAGCTGCAGATGCTAACATTTTAGCAGCAGTAACTGTTCCTTGACCTCCTCTTCCATGGAACCTAATTTCCCTTGTGGCCTTTTCTGTTGCGGTTGTCATTTGTATTGACCTCCTAAATTTCTGTAAATTTTCAAACGCTGTTATATTATAATAACAGAAATTCATAAAAATACAAATATAAAAACTTTTATAAACCTTATATTTATAATATAAGCTTATATTTTCACTTTGTACTCAATAGCCTTAGATAATGTAAATTCATCTGCGTTTTCAAGTACAGCACCAAAAGGAAGACCATAAGCAATTCTGGAAACTGAAACAGGTCTATTTTTCAGCAAATTGTGTATATAGGTAGCGGTAGCTTCACCTTCTACAGTTGGATTTGTAGCAAGTATTACTTCTTTTACTTTTAGCTTATCAACCCTTTCTAATAGTTTATCTATCTCTAAATCTTCTGCTGTAATTCCTTCTAAAGGAGATAATCTG
>JALSSE010000240.1 GCA_026984415.1 Hydrogenothermaceae bacterium
CAGATATAATCGCTGGACTGTAAAGTTTTGTACAGTATGGAACTCCAGTATAAAAATCTACATTCTGGTCTGCACACCATCCATAATATTTTGTTTCATTTTTTACAATGTACTTTTCCTGATTTTTGATGTTATGAAATATGAATCCAGTATATGCATAACCATTCCACTTTTCATCAGTTAAAGTAGTGTCAATACACTGGAAAGGAACCAGAGATGGATGGATAAAATGACCTTTACAACACTGGTATTCCCATTCAAATGGGTTTTCATCACCACTTGCAAGTGTAGTTGATGATATACCCAGTGTAAGAAATAGTGAAATAAACAAACCCAAAAGAACCCTAAATCGAACCATAACACTTCCTCCTTAAAGTTTTATATTTTTTTAAATGCAAGAATTATGCCAAAATTGGAAAAATATAGATAATACAGTTAGTTAGGCATTACTATTTATATTTAATGACAGTGTTAGATAATGAGCTTTTGTAAAATAATTTTACACCAATTAGTAGTTTTGTTTTTTTAAGTTGCTGATTTTTAAGAAATATTTCTGCAGTGTAAAATTTCTTTACAATTGTAAAATATTATTACAGTTTTAAAATAAAAAAACCTCTCATAAAGAGAGGTTAATAACTATTTAATTAATTTGTAATTTTTATTTTATGGGCCACCGAAGTATCCCATTCTATTACAAACAGGTGCATCACATTCTATTTTATCAAGAGGACAGTTGTTTGCCCAGTTAAATGGAGCAAATAAATCTCTTAGTTCTTTTAATTCACTTTTACTGAGAGAACCATCTGCACATCTATCCTGTACAAACCCTTTTACCTGGTCAACTGTGTAGTAGTAATTGTCAAGGTTCATTGCATTAAGTAAAGCAGTTACTGAGTGTATGTATCCACCGTATGGATACCATTTATTTAATGCCTTCATTAAAGTTAGATTTCCAGTACAGTTGTTTGTTATATCAAAAGCTTCATCAAAGTCAGTGTTAGGGTCTATTCCCCATTTTTCTCTTAATGGTTGTTGGAAAGGTTCTATACAGCACATAAAACCAGGACACGTACATCCATAATCTCTTAAACAAGATTGATAAGTTTTTGAAGAAACACCTACAAATCTCCAGAATCTTGGATTACATCCTTCAATTTGTTCTATATTGAAAAGTACACATCCAACTGATTCTTCCTGTTCTTCTGACCATAGTGTATTTATAGGATACGGATGTCCCATATCACATTCCCCTGTATCAGGGTCTCCTTTATAAAATCCATGTACAACAATTCTGTAAACATGTCTATTATATCTGAACCAATCTGAATCACTTTCTCCAGGTACAGGCTCAAAAGATGTTGCATCATCACAACCTAATCCGTCAACTGATTTTGGGTCGTCAGATGCACCATCTGCGTGGAAAGTATGTGTATGTGTATTCCCTGGATTTTGGAATTCATGGACAAAAGTTACATTAATATCACCATAAGTTGAAGCTCTTGGACATGGGCTTTGGTTGTTTAAAGTTTCGTAAAAATGAAGGTTATATACAAATTTTTTGTGTGTTACCGGAGAACCATCTTTTTCTAAATGCAGAAACCAGTTTATTTTTGTATCAAATCCAACTGGTGTGTCGTAGTAGTTGATTTCAATATCCCTATTGAAATGGGTTAAAATACCAAATAGTTCAGGGTCTCCATTAACTTCAACTGTACCTGTAAATCCTCCAAAAACTTCACCACTAACACCGTTGAAAGGGGGCATTGAAGGGTCAGGTGAATCTGTTCCAGGTGTACCCCAGCAAACACCAGGAAATTCCTGCTCTGGTGTAGAAGGGTCTTGTTCAAAGTGTAATCCTTTTGATATAAAACCAGGTAAAAAAGTTATTGCACCTGTTGGCCCTATTAATAAATCAGAACCTTGAGGATGAAATTGAACATTTCCTACTCCGTGGTCACAGGTATCAATTCCATTAGAAGAATCGCAATACAGAGGTGGAGTTACAGGAGTATAAACATTATTTCCTGCGTCATAGAATAACGGGTCACTCTCAATTGCACCTCCATGGGTATCGTAGTCGAACGTTAATCCGAAAGAACCAGCTGAAAATCCAGCTACAAGAGTCAGTGATAGTACTGACTTGAAAAGCTTTGACGTTTTCATTTTTCTCCTCCTAAAATTTAAAAATTTATCTACTTTTTATATTGCAAGAACCGTGCCAAAAAAATATGCTTAATTATCAATAACTTACAAAATTGATAAAATCAGAGAAGTGTAAAATTTTTTTACAAAATTTACATTTTTTGCACTAAAATAGGGATTATAGTATTGATATATAAGGGTTTAAGCCTGTTTTTAAAGTTGTAAAATAGTTTTACAATTAGATATATTTCTGTAAAATTGTTTTACAGTTTTATTCCTCTGAAGATAAAAATTTGTAAATTCCCATTCTTATAAATAGTCCATTTTCAACCTGTTCTAAAATT
>JALSSE010000241.1 GCA_026984415.1 Hydrogenothermaceae bacterium
ATAAATTTTATTCTGCAAAATTCAACCATTCTGATAGGAAAAATGATTTTAAGGTTTATTACAACTATTCAATTTTTAAAAGAAGCCAATTCGGTGGTTATTCTGGAAATGTGGGAGAATTTGGAATACAGGACAAATATAAATATTCAAAAACAGGTTTTACAATTTTTGGTTTTGTTAAACAGGATTACAAACATAAAAAATCAGCAGGATTTGATTTAAACAAAAGCTATTCAGATAACGGAATTTTTATAACTAATGTAAATTCCTTCAATAAAAATAAAACAATCATTACAGAGTCATTAAGAAAAGATAATTACAATGAATTCAATAACAAAACAACAGGAAAAATTGGATTAAAACATTACTTTAAGAGAAAAGTTTATATCTCTGCCAACTATGGAACAGCCTATAATATTCCAACTTTATATCAGCTTTTTGATGGTTATGTAGGTAATCCAGATTTAAAACCTGAAGATGTAAAAGGTTATGATTTGAGCCTGAATTACAAAAACTTTTCTGTAACTTATTTTTACAATGAAATTAAAAATTTAATTGATTATGATTTTGCAACTTATAAATACAAAAATATTGAGGGAACTTCAAAAATAAAAGGTATAGAAGCAGGATACAAAAGGTTCTTTACAGATACAAATATTAATTTTTATTTAGGATATGCTTATTTAGATGCAAGAGATGGGGCAGGAAAAAGGCTTTTAAGAAGACCTCAAAATAAAGTTAATTTAGAGTTAGGCTGGTATCCTTCCGATAGGTTTAATATGATTTTAGATGGAGAGTATATAGGACAGAGAAGAGATTTAAACAATGTGGAAACAGGTTATTACTCTGTTTTTGATTTTGTTATGAATTATAATTTAAATAAGTATTCGCAAATTTATTTAAAAATTAATAATTTGACAGACAAGTATTATCAGACTGTTGATGGTTATGCAACAGCAGAAAGAAGTTATTTTGTGGGGTTAACAGCTAAATTTTAATGAAAATAAATCCTCGCTTATATTTTTGGTATAAATTTTTTAATTCAAGTTTTACAGGTCTGTCTATTGGCTCTATTTTTACGATTTATTCTCCGTTAGAGCCTTCTATTTATTCAATTGGTGGAATTCTTCTGGCAATAGGAATGATGATTGTTGCTAAATTTTATGAAAAGATTATGACTGTTGAAAAGTTTTTTGTTATTTCTCTTTTTGTTGAGTTTGTGATTTTGTTTTTAGTTATTTTTTTTCTTTTTAAACCTTACACTTATATGACAGCATTGTTGATTTATGCAGGTTATCAGCTGACTTTTGTTTTTGGAGCTTATCTTGTTCGTGCTGAAACTTTGATTTTAAGGAAGAAACATTTATTGTCTCTTGTGGATATTTTTAAACAGGCTGGGTATCTTGTTGGACTTGTGGTGGCTTTTGTTTTTTACAAGATTTTAGAGTATGGTTTTCATATTGAAACTAATCAGGATAAGGTTTATTTACTTCATTTTTTACTTTTAGGGGTTGAACTGGTAATTATTTATCTTCTTTTTAGGTCTTTTAAAAGGAAAAATTCGTAAAATAATCAAATTAGTCTTTTAGAGAAAAATTTTCACCATATAGTTTTGATTTTATACTTTTTTATATATTTATCGTCTGTAATTAGTATAAGATTTTCGCTTATTGCCTGAGCAATTAGTATTCTATCAAATGGGTCTTTATGAAAATAAGGTATGTCTTCTAATTTAAAAATATGTTTATTCTCTATTGGTAATTCTATAATATCAAGTGTTTTTAAAGATTTATTTACAAACTTTTTCAAACTTAAGTTTTTATCCAATATTTCTAATTTTCCAATACTATGTTTTATCTCAATTTCCCATATTGATGCAGAACTGAGAAACAATTCATTTTGATTGTCCTCAATTAATTTAATGGATGTTTTTGATAACTTAGAAGGTTCAGCACATATCCATAAAAATACATGTGTATCTAATAAATATTTCAATCATAGAACCTTTTTGTTAAAGTTTCAGGTATTGGTTCTTTTATATCTGGTGAAATTTTTATTTTATTTTTAAATATTCCTAATTTTCTTCTTTTCTTTGGGTAGATTATATATTCTTTTCCGTCAGATTTTAATATAACCTTCTCTCCTTTTTCTACTTCACTTAAAATTTTTTCTAAATTTTTCTTTGCATCTTCTACGGAAATAAATTTCATTTTAAACACCTAAAACCTTTTCTTAACATTTAAAGTATATCAAATACAATTTTTGACAATAATACCCTTAATCAGCGGGTTAAGTGCAAGTATATTAGTCCCTACCAAAAGATACTGGGCGTCCCACGTCGCAATACCCTAAATTAGCGGGTTAAATGCAAGAATTCAAAGAAAGACTGAAAAGATGGTTCGAGTCTGACAAGTCGCAATACCCTAAATTAGCGGGTTAAGTGCAAGTAACTGAAGCAAGAAGATTTATATTATTCCAAAG
>JALSSE010000242.1 GCA_026984415.1 Hydrogenothermaceae bacterium
ATCTAAAAATGGTATCATTCTATTATTATCCTGTAAAAATCATGAACTACGCCACTTGCTCCAAAACTTTCTTTAAATGAAATAAGTCCTTCATTTATATTTTTCCCTTCATTTATGTTTGAAGTTCCAAAGTCAAAATACTTTTTATCTTTATAATATTCATTTATTAAATAATCTAAAATTAAATCAACTGCCCCAGCTTTTCTACCTTCTTCAGTTGAAGCAATATATTGTGTATGTGCAATTTCTGGATTTTCATAAATTATAATACCTGCTTGCATAGTTCCATTTTTATCATTTGCAACAAAAAGTTTTATATTATCTGGAAATTTTTCAGCTAAATACCTAATTTCTTCATAGGAATGAACCGGCTTTGAACCATATTTTTCTTTTAACAAATTTGAGACTATATCCATATATGTTTTGAAATCTTTAGACTCCTCAACATTAAAACCTGATTTTTTTGCTTTACGTATACCTGATTTTCTTCTTTCTGGAAAAGGAGATAATTTATCTAAATAAATAGTTGAAGAAATTTCCCTTTTATATAGTTCAGCATTATTTACGAATAAAGCGTACCTATCCTCTTCGGCTGGCATTAAGTGGTATATGTAAGGAATAGCCTTATACAAAAGCTCTTTAAATTCATTCTTTTTCAGGAAAGATATAAGTTCCTTAAAGATTTCTAACATTAAAGGGGTTGTCATTTTTGAATTGGAAATTAAACCTCCAAATGTAAGTCCCCCATGGCTGTAAAGGATTTTATTTTTTTTATTTGCAGGTAATAACCCAGCTAATTTACCTTTATAAAAAAACATCAATGAGTAATCTTCAAACCTATCTGAATGGTATTCCATATAATCTCTGTAAAACATAAAATGGTAATTTTTAGACTCTTTCACAAAGTTGTCCCAATCTTTTTTTAATTTAGAATTGTACTTAATTACCTCTATCATTAACTAAAACCATTTGCAAAAATTCTTGATAATCATGAATATAATCTTCTTCAGAGAAATGTTCATCTGAAATAACAAGGAGAACACAATCTTTTGAAAAATCGTACATTTCCCTCCACACCATACCATTTATTAAAAGACCTTTTTCCTGATTATCTAAATGGAAGACCTCCCTTTTAAAACCATCATCAACTAAAACTTTACATTCACCATGTACGGCTATTAACAGCTGTTTTCCTTTTTTTAAAGCGTGCTTTCCTCGGACAATATCTTTTTTTGTTCCAAAAATGTAAAAAACACGTTTTATGGTAAAACTAATATTTCTATTCTCTTCTAAAGAAATAAGATAACCATTTTCATCTCCAAGTTTATCAAACTTTAGTAGCTTAAACTTTTCCATTATATTACCTTATAAGCATAATCTAATTAAAAGATTACCATATTTATAAACCTTTCGTAAAATTTTACAAAAGTTAGATTGATAAAAAAATCAAACAATGTTATATTTTATATTTACAAATTGGAGGATTGGTGTGAAAAGGAGCTTTTTGTCAATATCTGACCTTACAAAAGAAGAAGTTTTGAATGTACTTGAATACGCTGAAGAGCTAAAAAAGGACAAATTCAAAGACCAGACTTTAAAAAATAAGTCTATAGGTCTGGTTTTTATGAAGCAATCTACCCGTACAAGACTATCTTTTGAAGTTGGTGTTTACCAGATGGGTGGACAACCAATTTATATACACGGTTCATCTACACAGATGAGTAGAGGAGAAGATATAAAAGATACGGCAAGAGTTCTTTCAAGATATTTAGATGGTCTTGTGATTAGAACTTATTCCCATTCTGAAGTTGAAGAGCTTGATAAATATTCTGATTTTCCTGTAATAAATGCCCTTACAGATTACCTCCATCCATGCCAGATATTAGCAGATTTACAGACTATAAAAGAAAAATTTGGAAAAATAGAAGGGTTAAAGCTGGCTTACATTGGTGATGGAAACAATATGGCAAATACATGGATTATTGCTGGTGGATTAATGGGTCTCAACGTTTCTGTCGCTTCTCCTGAAGGGTACGAACCAAATGGAAAAGCAGTGGCAGAAGGTTTAAAACTATCTGAAGAAACTGGAGCAAAAATAGAAATTACAAATAACCCTGTAGAAGCAGTTAAAGATGCAGATATACTTTATACAGATGTATGGGTTAGCATGGGTCAGGAAAATGATAAATCCAAAAAAAATGTATTTGACGGCTTTGCAATAGATAAAAATCTTTTATCATATGCCAATAAAAATGCCATCGTTATGCACTGTTTACCTGCACACAAAGGGGAAGAAATATCAGAAGAAGTTTTTGAACAATTTGCAGATGTTATTTTTGAAGAAGCTGAAAACAGATTACACGCCCAAAAATCTTTAATGAGTTTCTTATTTAAAAATTAAACAGGAGGTCTGAAATGTCAGAACAACCAAAAAAGAAAAAAAAGGTAGTTTATAGAAGACATGATA
>JALSSE010000243.1 GCA_026984415.1 Hydrogenothermaceae bacterium
ATTGTGGTTTTCCCGGAAGGTTAACTATAAGACAGTGGTTTCTAATCCCTGCTGTTTGCCTTGATAAAATAGCTGTTGGAACCTGTTTTAAAGAAACCTGCCTCATAAGTTCTCCAAATCCTGGCATCATTTTTTCACAGACGTTTTCTGTTGCTTCAGGAGTAACATCCCTTTTTGCAGGACCTGTTCCACCTGTTGTCAAAATCAAACTGCAACCTTCAACATCTGTCATATAAATCATTGTTTTTTCTATAATATCCTGCTCATCGGGTATTACTTTGTAAATAACTTCAAAAGGGGTAATTAAAACATCTTCAAGGTATTCTATAATAGCCTTTCCGCTTATATCTTCATAAATTCCTTTACTTGCCCTGTCTGAAACGGTAATTACACCTATTTTTGCTTTTTCTTCCATTTTACCTCTCCAATTTTTTTATTAATAATACAACTTTAAATTTTTTGTTTGTGTGATTTTTATTAGATTTTGCCGAAAATAAAATTATGATAAATTTTAAACCTCTTGTTAATGAATTTGAATTTCTTACTATTGTTAAACCACAGGGGAAATCTATATCTTTCCATTCTGGGGAAACTGTTAAAGCTGAAGTTATTGATATTTTGCCAACTGGAGGTGTTGTTTTAAGGCTGAAAGGCGGATACATAACCATAAGGACAGAAATACCTTTACAGAAAGATTTACAGCTTTTACTAAAAGTGATGGAAACATCTGTTGATGGTAAACTAAAATTACAGCTTTTAGGGGTGGTAGAGCAGTCAAACCAGAAACCTAAAATCCAACAGCTAATATCAGAGCTTACAGAAAAAGGCTCTATTGATTTTAAAAAATTTGACGATATTTTAAAACTTTTCTTATCTAACTCAGGCTCAATAGAGAACAGTCAAAAGGCAAGTATTCAATTCATTTTTTTAACATTACTTGGAATGAAGGAACAAAGTATCCAGTTAAGGTTAAACTCTTTAATTTCTTCGGTGAAAAAAGATTCTGCTGTTACAAAACTGTTCCAAAGTCTATTTATAGGAAGCTCAAGTATTACAGGTGAACAGGTGAAAAATGCTGTTTTAAATTCTGGTGTTTTATTTGAAACAAAATTAAAACAGGGGAAAACAAAAATAAATGAAGATTTAAAAGGAAATTTATTAAAGATTTTAGATATTTTAGAAAAGAAAAAAGATTTGGAAAGTATCAAGAAAGTAAATGAACTAATAAAAGAAATAGAGATTTATCAGCTTTTATCAAAAACGACAGACAGTATTTTTACTTTTTTACCTTTACTGTGGCAGGATTTAAAAGAAAGCAACATAGCATTTAAAAGAGGAAAAAAAGAAAATCAGTTTTTCTGTAAGATTTTTTTAAATTTTAAAGAAAAAGGAAAACTTATTTCACTGATAATGATGTTTAACAGGGACATTTATCTATCTTTTAAAGTTGAAAATTCTGATTTAAAAAACAAAATAAAAGACAACATATCAGAAATAAAAGAGAGGCTTGGGTCTTTAAATTTTAACATTATCAATGTCAGTTTTTTTGGTGAGGAAACTACATTTGAAAAATTGCAGAGTTTTGAGTCTCTTGAAACTTTAATAAATTTTAAAATCTGATGGATGAGATAAAAAAAGCAATAGCTTTAAAATATGATAGGAAAAAGGATGATGCTCCAAAAGTTGTAGGTAAAGGTAAAGGGGCAATTGCTGAAAAAATAATACAAACAGCAAAAGAAAATGGAATTTATATAAAAGAAGACCCGGAACTTGTTGAAGCTCTTTCTTCCCTTGATATTTATGAAGAAATTCCTGAAGAGTTGTACAAAGTAGTAGCAGAATTGTTGGTATTCATTTATAAAAATATTCAAAAATAAACTTGCAAAAAATAAAAAAAGTATAACTTTAATACCAAAAAATAATGGGGGTATCAAAATGACAGCTTTAATCAGAGAACCAGCAGTAAGCAATTTATTTTATCCTGGTGACCCAGAAGAACTTAGATACATGGTTAACTACTACATTGAAAAAGCTCCTCTTTACAATTTAAAACCTGAAGCTATAGTAAGTCCGCATGCTGGATATGTTTATTCAGGTGAAGTTGCAGGGGTTTCTTACAAGCAGTTGATGAATCTTGATTTAGATAAACATTACGATATTTTGCTTGTGGGACCTTCCCATTACGTTCCTTTTAATGGAATTTCTTTTGGGTATTACGATTACTGGGAAACTCCATTAGGAGAAGTTAAGGTAAATAAAAAAAGGATAGAAGAGTTAATAAAAGAAAATCCTGATATTCCTTTTACTTTAAATACACTGCCCCACTCAAAAGAGCATTCACTTGAGGTTCAGGTTCCATTTTTACAGGCAATTTTAAAAGATTTTTCAATAATCCCTCTTGTTTATGGACAGACAGACTTTAGATATGTTGAAAAAATAATGGATAGTTTCAAAAACGAA
>JALSSE010000244.1 GCA_026984415.1 Hydrogenothermaceae bacterium
TATTGTTAATATAACTTTAAAAGCTTTAGAAAAAGGCTTAACAGGACTTTACCATCTAACAAATTCTGGGTATGCTTCAAGGTACGAATGGGCAAAAGCTATTTTAAATTACAGAAAAATTAATAAGTTTATATATCCTGTTTCCTCTGAAATTTTTGAATTACCTGCAAAAAGACCTAAATTTTCAGCTATGGATAACGGAAAAATAAAGAAAGAGCTAAATTTAGAAATTCCAACCTGGGAAGAAGATTTAAAAATATTTCTTGCCAAAAGTTCGTAAAAAGTGTAGTTTATTTAAAGTAATTGATAAAAAATAATTTTTTGTCTATGGGGAAATTTTTTCTGCAATGGAATTGAAAGAACTACTTAAGACTTATGTTAAGGAATTAGACCAGTCAAAGTTAGATATAGTTGATAGCTGGGTTAAATCAGAAGAAATTTCTAGATTGTTTAAAGAATACGATATAGATAAAGAATATTTTATAAAGGAATTTGCAATTCCTATTGTAGATTACTTTTTGGGGATATTAAAAAACGAATACCCTGTAGGAACATGCCCTAATGTAAACTCTATGCTCCAGTACCTAAAAGAAAGAAATTTTCCAATAAACGATATCTTTATACTATGTATGAGCTTCAGAAGAGCTTTAATCAACTTTATTCTGACTTCGATTAATATGAATAACCTTGATATTAAGAAACTTTTTGAAACAATGAACGATATCTTTGACCAGAATCTTGCAGTCGTTTTAAAGAGGTATTCGGAAATAGAAAATCAGAAAGAAAGGGATATTAACGAATTTGTAAAGATAGTTGATGAAAATTTTGTTACATTTGAAATTGATAAAAATGGATGGATTCAGGATGTATCTAATGCATTCCTTAAAATGTTTAACTACACAAAAGACAAACTTGTTGGAAAACCGTATTTTGAAATATTTAAAAGAGATATGCCAAAGGATATATTAGATGAAATTATAAGGTATTCTAAAAGTGGAAGGGTATGGAAAGGAATAATCAGAATAAAAAGAGAAAATGGAGAATATTCATGGCTTGATGCTAAAGTTACACCTAAATTCAATGAAAACAAAGAGTATTTAGGTTTTAAATTTATAGGAAAAGATGTAACTGATAAAATCCTTGCAACTATTGACCCTTTAACAAAAGTTTACAACAGACTGAAATTTGATGAGATTTTGCAAACGGAAATAGAAAGGGCAAAAAGATACAAAACAAGCTTTTCGTTAATTATGTTTGATATAGACGATTTTAAAAAAATAAATGATACCTTTGGACATCAAGTAGGTGATTTTATATTAAAAGAGATGGCACGCCTTGTTAAGAAAAACATAAGAGCTACAGATTTTTTAGCAAGATGGGGTGGAGAGGAATTTATGGTTCTTGCTCCCCATACAAACATAACCTGTGCAGAGAAATTAGCCTGTAAATTAAAAATAGTTATTGAAAACCATGATTTTAAAATTGGGAAAATTACAGCAAGTTTTGGGGTGACAGAATACGAAGAAGGGGATACACCTAATTCAATTATTCACAGAGCCGATGAAGCTTTATATCAGGCTAAAAATAAAGGAAAAAATCAAGTAGTAGTATTCAAATAATTAAAAATATTTTGTTAAACTGAATATATATTTCCTGTCAATTGTTCTTAATGGTTTAATTTCTGAAGTCATTGGTATATAAAAAACAGTTTTTATTGAATTATTAAGTAAATTTTGACCTTTCAAAGAAATTCTTGTTGAATCATCTAAGTCATAACTTAAAGCCATAGTTAAATCGTAGCTGTCTCCAACTTTTGTCCCAAAAATTTCATACCCTTTTCTGTAAACTAATTCTGAATAGAAATATGTTTTCTCAAAGTTTTTGAACAATTTAATGAAGCCACCTTCTACAGGTGTTCCTGTAATATCTATATTGAAGGTTTTCCAGTAGTTAAAAAGGATTTTATCTGTTTTATTAAATTGATACGTGTAGTCAACAGAGATTGAACTTGCTTCATAAGAGTTTTTTAAGTTTTCTAATAATCCATTAACAGGGGCAATTTTATCTTTTATTTTATTCCACCCACCAAGAATACTTATTTTATGTTTACCTTTTGAATATGAAAACTCAAATGAGTAAAGTAAATACTTTTCATTGTCTAAATTTTCAACAGCTCCTATTTCCTGGAAAAATGAAGGGGTTATAAAGTTATTTGATAAAAATGTTTTAAAGGTAATATTCTTTTTAGGAACATAGATATATCCTAATTTTGCTGTTAATGGATGAAAGTCTTTTTTTCCTCCGTCTCTATTTATTATATCGTATCTAATTCCTGCAAGAATTAAGTTACTTTCATTTATATTAAATTGGTTTTCTACTGCAAATGTATAAATATTTTCCTTTCTAAGTTTAAAAATATCTGATAAATCTGATTCTCCACCTAAAAGATACTT
>JALSSE010000245.1 GCA_026984415.1 Hydrogenothermaceae bacterium
TTCCAATAAAGGAATTTAGCCCCTGGAATATGACCAGCTTTTTTTATTTCCTTCATCCTCTGTCTTCCAGAATATTCAAGGAAATGCCTTACATCAATTAAAATTGTGTCTTTTGGTGGATTTCCTTCCTTTACTTTTTTTGCGTATTTTAAAACTTCATCAAAAGTTGCAACAACTTTATAGTTTGGTTTTGCTTTAAATTTCCCTTTCAATTTTAGCTGTTCTTTTCCTGAAACTGTTTTTAATCCAGCTTTTTCCCAGTTCTTTAATCCACCGTCTAAAATTACCATCTGATTTTCTGACATTCCCATTGCATAAAAAACAAACCACAGGTAAGTAGCTTTATGGGGGACTTTTGTGTAGTAAATAATCAATTTTTTATTGTTTGATATTCCTTTTTCAGAAAATATTTTCTCTGCTGTTTCAGGACATAAAGGTAAATAATGGCATTTTTGTTTCTCATTGTTTTCAATGGCAATGTCCTGAAGTTTCATTGAATCTAAATGTATTGAATTCGGTATATGTTTTTTTTGATATTCTTCTAATGTGTCAACACTAATAAAAATGTAATCTTTATTTCCTAAAACCTTTACAGCATCTTTTGGGGAAATAACAAACCTGTTATATGCAAATGAAGAAACATTTAAAATAAGCAGTAAAATTATTAAAATAACTCTCATGTCTGCTCTCCTTTTATTTAAAATATACGCAATCTATTGACTTACGAAAGGGTTAAAATAGATTCTATATTCAATTAAATTAAAGGAAAATTTTATGGAAAAATTTACAGTTAAAAAAGAACAAAAACTTATTGATTTTGTAGCAAATAGTCTAAATATTTCAAAAAATAAAGCAAAATCCATAATAGATGAAAAAAATATATTTGTAAATAACAAAAGAGTGTGGATATCCTCACACATTTTAAAAAAAGGTGATATTGTTGAACTAATTGTCCCTAAAAATAACCAAAAATGGAATATAAAAAACAGTATTCTCTATGAAGATGATTTTATTATTGCTATAAATAAACCTCCTTTTATTGAATCGGAAAGAAAAAAAGGTTCTGTTGAAAGTATTTTAAGGGAATTTAAAAAAGACAATAAAATTCTTGCTATCCATCGTTTAGACCGAGAAACATCTGGAGTTTTGCTTTTTGCAAAAAATAAAAAAGTTTTTGAAAAGTTTAAAACTCTGTGGAGAAGAAAAGACGTAAAAAAACTGTACCTTGCAATTTCCCATAATGAAGCTGATTTTAAAAAGAAAGTTGTTAATGAACCAGTTGATAAAAAGTACGCTAAAAGTTTTATCTATACAAAAAAAGTAAATAACGGTTTTTCTCTTTTTGAAGTAGAAATAATCACAGGGAGGAAACATCAAATAAGAATACATTTGGCAAAAATAAGGTATCCAATAGTTGGAGACAAAACATACGGACTAAAAAATTTAACAAACCCTCTCATAAAAAATGTAAAAAGACAGATGTTGCATTCTTACCAGATATCATTTTTCCACCCATTTCTAAAGAAAAAAACAACAATATTCGCAAATCTACACCCAGATTTTGAAGCCTTTAAAAAATTGGCAAAGCTTTGAAAAAATAATAACTTTTAAATATTGGAAAAATATAAATCACCTTACATTAGATTATCTAAAATTGTGAATGTTGTATTATAATTAACACTAAAAATTTTTTATTGGAGGAAGAAATTGCCGCTTAAAGATTACAATCCAGCAGAGATTGAAGATAAATGGTATAAAGCATGGTTAGAAGAGGAAATTTTTAAAGCTGACAATACAGCAAAAGATAAACCTTACTTCTCAATGGTTATGCCTCCTCCTAATGTTACAGGAAGTTTACATATTGGACATGCATTAAATATGACGCTTCAGGATGTTTATACAAGGTATAAAAGACAAAAAGGATTTAATACATTATGGCTGCCAGGATTTGACCACGCAGGAATAGCAACCCAGTGGGTTGTAACAAGACAGCTTGAAGAACAGGGAATAAATAAATTTAAATTAGGTAGAGAAAAATTTATTGAAAAAGTATGGGAATGGGTTCCTGTTGCAAGGGACACAATAAAAAAACAGATTGAAAAGTTAGGGGCTTCCTGTGATTGGTCAAGGCAGAGATTTACACTTGACGAGGGATTTGCAAGGGCTGTAAGGGAAGCATTTTATCAGCTTTATAAAGAAGGACTTATATACAAAGCACCTTACATAGTGAACTGGGACCCAAAAGACAGAACAGCAATATCTGACCTTGAGGTTGAATACATAGAAGAAAATGGAAAAATCTGGTACATAAAATACCCCCTTGAAGATGGTTCTGGGCATATTGTAGTTGCAACAACAAGACCAGAAACAATGTTAGGGGATACGGCAGTTGCAGTAAACCCTGAAGATGAAAGATACAAGCATTTAATCGGTAAAAAAATAAAAC
>JALSSE010000246.1 GCA_026984415.1 Hydrogenothermaceae bacterium
ATAAATTTGTTAATTTTTCTGTAATTTAAAATAGCTTTTGCCCATTCGTACCTTGAAGCATACCCAGAATTTGTTAGATGGTAAAGTCCTGTTAAACCTTCTTCTAAAGCTTTTAAAGTTATATTAACAATAGTTCCTGTATAAGTTGGAACAGAAATTTCATCGTAAGCTATTTTCAAATATTGATTATTTTCAGCCCAATTTAAAAGTTTATGTATAAAATTTTGTTTTCCTTCTCCAAAAACCCAGCTAACCCTGAACAAAAGTGAATTTTTATTTTCTTCAAAAAGGTAAATTTCACCTAAGTATTTTGATTTTCCATACTGGTTTAATGGATTAGGTTTATCTTCTTCTGTGTACAATCCTTCTTTTTTCCCATCAAAAACGTAATCTGTACTGTAATGGACTAAAAATGAGCCGAATTTTTTAGATGCGTAAGCTAAATTTCTAACACCAATCGTATTTGTTTTAAAAGCAGCTGGGTAATCTTCTTCTGCTTTATCTACAAGGTTATAAGCAGAACAGTTTATTACAATGTCTGGTTTTTCTCTTTCAAATATTTCTAAAACTTTTTCTAAATCTCCAATTTCAAGCTCTTGATGACCAACTGCTGTGAAATCTTTTTTGTAGCTATTTAAAGTTTTTACAAATTCTTTTCCAAGCTGTCCGTTTTTTCCAATAATTAAATATTTCATTTTTACCTTTTTTCTTTTTATTATAACAAAAGATGTTGATTTTTAAGAATATTTTAAGTTGTTGCAATATGGTTTGGTTTTACTACCATTAAATTTTCTATTAGATTTTCCTGTTTAACTGAGCTAATTAATTTTTCCAGTGGCTTTTCCCAATAAACAAATGGTGGAATGACATGAAAAGTCCCATAATGGATAGGGACAAAACATTTAGCATTTAAATCTTTAAATGCCTGTACAGCCTGATATGGATTCATGTGGAAATTTTTAAAAATAATTTCTGGCTTAAATCCACCAATTGGAAGGAAGGCAAAATCAATATTAAACATCTCTCCAAATTTTTTTAAATCCTTAAAATAAGCACTGTCCCCTAAAAAATAAAATGAAATTCCATTAAACTTAACAAAATAGCTATTAGTTCCTGTATGTAAGAAAAAAGGTAATCTTCCGTTGTTGTGTTTAACAGGTAATGAATGGATTTCAATATCAGAATTTGAAAAATTTTCCCAGTTTTTTAATTCTATGACATCTTTAAATCCTAAATTTTTCACAAGAAATCCTGTATTTTTAGGAACTATTAAAACTGAATTTTTATTCAAATTTTTTAAAGTATTTATATCTAAATGGTCGTAATGGGCGTGGGATATAAGAATATAATCAACTTTTGGAATTAATTCTGGTTTTAATGCTGGTTTTTGTCTTTTTATACCAAATATATGTGGACTTAAAAACGGGTCTGTAAGTATTTTTTTCCCTTTGTAAGAAAATAAAATAGTTGAATGGCCTAAATTCGCTATAAAGTCTATATTGTTTTTTATACAGTAATTTATTTCCTTATATATAAAACTGCCTTCATTTAATACCAAATTTTTAAACAGAGGACTTTCCTTTTTAGTTATTGATTTCTGGCTTTATCTCGTTAGGTTTAACAATTATAGCCCTTTCTGTTAAATTTTTCTGTACTAATTCTTCCTGAAAGTACTGTAAAGGTGCTTCAACCTTAACAAATTTAGGAACAGAGTGGAAAGTCCCGTAGTGCATAGGGACGATATAATCAGCCTTTAAATCTAAAAATGCCTGTATTGCTTCCCAAGGGCTCATATGGACATTTTTTAGTAAAAGTGTTGGTTCATATCCTCCGATTGGTAAAAATGCAACATTTATTTCATAGCTTTTTCCTATCTCTGAATATCCATCAAAATACGCACTGTCTCCACCAAAATAAAAGTTCTTATCTTCTATCTTTATATGATAACTAACCGTATCTGTATTTGGAAAAAGGATAGAACGTCCTTTATTATGTTTTACAGGAAGACTTGTTATTTCGGTGTTTCCCTCCTCTAATGTTTTGTTTTTAGGAAGCTCAACGATTTTTTTAAAATAGGTTCTACCTAAAACGGGCTTTACATTTTCAGGAATTATTAAAGTGGCTTCCCTGTTTAATCTCCTTAGAGTTCTCATATCTAAATGGTCGTAATGGGCGTGGGATATAAGAATATAATCAACTTTTGGAATCAATTCTGGTTTTAATGCTGGTTTTTGTCTTTTTATTCCAAATATATGTGGACTTAAAAATGGGTCTGTAAGTACTTTTTTTCCTTTGTAAGAAAATAAAATAGTTGAATGGCCTAAATTCGCTATAAAGTCTATATTGTTTTTTATACAGTAATTTATTTCCTTGTAAATTTTACTTCCTTCATCTAATATGAAATCTTTATGAAGTCTATAATCCCTTATTTTTTGCCTCTTCCCA
>JALSSE010000247.1 GCA_026984415.1 Hydrogenothermaceae bacterium
TTCCTCTCCATATAACAAAGAATATCCCCAGCTAATAGCCCCAAAAATAGTGTATGAAGATGGATAGTCTTTAAATAAAGATAAAGGAGTTATATTTACTTTATAAAGTTCCATTTTAGGCACCTTTTAAAGATTTTATGGCTTCATCTACAGTTTTAAAACTTCCTTTTTTCTCTTCTTCTTTTTTTCCTTCATAAAAATCCTTGCTTTTGTATACAAGCTCTATATTTTCAAATTTTACTCTTCCGTTTCCTCTTGAACCACCACCGCCTAAATAGTTATCCTCAAGTCTTTTCATTCCTTCAAATACTACTTTAAGTCTTTCATGGTCTTCTTCCTCAAAAACTTCATAAACTATCTCAACTTCAAATTCTGAACCTGCTGGAACTCTTTCCTGTTGGCGTGGGTTTGCTGCTGATGTAATTCTATCAATTGCGTTTTCTGTTTTAATTTCTGTGTATAGTCCTGCTCCAAGTTCATCTTCCCATTTTTTTATAGTATTTTTTGTAGGATATGCGTCGTAGACTTTTATTCTTACAGGTTGAGGTTGTAAATGTTCATATTTTTTCCCAAGATTTGCACCTACTCCAAAAACTATTGCAATATCGTTAAGCTTACTGTTGTCGGATGATGATGGAATGAATTCACTCTTAATTTTTCCATCAGAAGTATCTACTCCTACTAATCCATACTGCCATTCAAGTAAGCTTCTCATTTTGCCTTTTAAAGATGAGCCAGGTATATAGGGCATTCCCTCTTTAATCTCTCTTCCGTCTGGTAGATTTATTGATATTGCTGTTTTTATTACAGGATTATCAATTCCTCCTATTTCAAAGCTTTCTTTGGAACCTCCTATATGTAAGCCTGTTATGCATTTTAAACTTGCTTTGATTAAGTAAATACCCTGAAATTTTAGATTCATGATAACCCTCCTTATTTTAGATCCATGCAAATAATATTGCATGTTGCAACTAATAGAATATTTCCTTCTCTAATATTAGTTATTGAGATATTAAAGTTATCAAACATATAAAACAAATATTTTTTGCAATTTTTCTTGGCTGTATCTTTTAAATTTTTTAATATTTTTGCTTCTACATTTACATAAAAATCTGCATAATCTTTATAGTTTTGTGTTATATAGAGGAAACCAGCATAGTAAGCCACACTATGGTAAAAAGTATCTTTTATTTTTAAATTTAATTTTTGAAAAGCTTTATCTATATAAGTGATAGAGTTTCCCTTAACCACCGCTAAAAATATAGGTTCTTTTTTTCCTTGGTTTTCTTTAGCTGTACTAGTAAAAGAAAATATTAATATAGAAAGTGTTATGCCTAACAATTTTTTCATTATTATTGCCTCATTTGTTCATATTTTTTGTTATAAGCTACAATAGCTGTTATAAATTCTTTAAAGGCTTTAAAATCTTCTTTATTAGAACTATTTTTTAATTTATCTAAACAAGCAATAATAAGCTTATAAAAGTTTTCTGGCATTAAATCTCTTCCCTGTGCATAAGCAAGTTTTGGATAAAGTAAATAAAGTTCGGTATTATCATCTTTTATTCCTTTAATCCTTTTTTCACATATGTCTTTAACTTCAGCAAAGATTTTCCTTAATTGTGAAGTTTTTAATTCTGGAATTTTTTTGTTTTTCTTGTGTTGTTCTTTTAATTGTTTTGTTATTTTATCAGCCCATCCTCCTGGAGGAGCAAATATTTGTGGTTTTAGGATTTGTGATAGATTTGATGATTTTTTAATTTCATTGGTAATATTTTCAATAATATCCATTATCTTAATCCTCCTTTTTATAGTTTTCCCAAAATTCTAAAGCTTCTTCGTCTGTAATTATCCCATGGTATATTTTTGCTATTTGTATAACCTCATTTTTTGTTTTAGCTTTTCTTAATCTCATTAAAGCTCTCTCATATAGTGTTCCTGATGGAAATATCCTTTTTATATTTGTTGTTCCTAAGCTTTGACAATCTTCATCTTCTAAATCATTTTCTATGTAATAATCATATTGATTACTCTCATCATAAGAGCCATAGATTGCTTTTAAGTTTAAAGGTTTCCTAGGCATGTGCCTAAAACCTCCATAGATTTTTTATATAAAAAAAACGATATAAATTTATTTTTCCTGACATCTACTTTCTCGTTTTTAGTGCAACATAATTAATTACAAATGTTAGCTTGTTAAAGTTTGCTTTATCTAATAGAAAATTAGCAACTTCCTCTTTTAACTTTTCATTATTTATATTTCTTGCTATATAGTATTGAGCATAAGGATAAAACATTAGGTTTTCTTCCTTTTTATATGGGAAAACAAGTTTACTTTTTTGAGTTTCATCTTTTAAAAACTGCTCTTTTAGTCTATGAACTGCGTATATAAATCCTCTTTGTAATTCATTATTCTTTATTTTTTCTTTCCACAATTCAGATT
>JALSSE010000248.1 GCA_026984415.1 Hydrogenothermaceae bacterium
TTTCAGTAAATACTCTTCCACAAGAAGTAATAATTGATTTAACTAAAAAAAGAAAACATTTGCAGGTATCACAGGAAAAAATGTTGGAAATTCTGCAATCTATAGATAAATTTCAGATAGTTTTATACTATGAAGGGAATGAAGATATATATTCTGTAGAAAAAATAGATACAGAATAGGTGGGAAAATCCCACCTTAATTTATGTTAAAAAGTTGGTTGTCCTAAATTTACAGCTACAACCTCTTTAACTTCAGGAATTGCTTCTTTTAATTTCATTTCTATCCCACCTTTTAATGTCATTAAAGACATTGCACATCCAGAACATGCACCCATTAATCTAACGTAAACAGTTCCATCTTCTCCAATATCTACTAATTCAACATCTCCACCATCAAATCTTAATGCAGGTCTTATCTGTTCTAAAACTTCTTCAACTTTTTGTTTGTCTATTGCCATAATTTTATCTCCTCCTTTAAGGATTTATATTTTGTGTAATTATATGCTTTATACATATTGTTGTTTATGATTTTAAACATGTCAAAATAGAACATGGATTTCATTATTTATTCTATTTATGGATAGCTCAGCATAATTTTTATCTAATTCTATACCAATTCCTTTTCTTCCTTCTTGATATGCAGCAATTAAAGTTGTGCCACTTCCTAAAAATGGGTCTAATACAATATCATCTTTATAAGAAAAAAGTTTAATACATCTTTTTGGGAGTTCTATGGGATATGGTGCAGGATGTCCTACTCTTTTTTTACTTTCACCAGAAAAAGTCCATACTCCATTTGTCCACTCTATAAACTCATCTCTTTCTATTGTGCTTTCTCCTTTATTTAACCTTTTCCACTGTTTTTTGTACATAACAACAATCATCTCAACTGGAGCTATAACATAAGGAGCTGAAGCTGAAAGCCAACTTCCCCAAGCTGTTCTTCTTGATATATTTTGTTCATTCCATACAATTGTAGATTGATATTTAAATCCTACTTTTTTTGCCATTTCTATAAAATCTGCATAAATAGGTTTTAAGCCATTTTTGTTCTTGTCTAAAGGAATGTTTACACAAATTCTTCCATCATCTGCAAGTAATAAATAAGCTTTTCTTAACCAATTTTCTGTAAAATCTAAATAATCTTTATAGCTTAAATTGTCATTATGTTTTCCATATTCTATTGAAAGGTTGTAAGGGGGTGATGTAACTAATAGATTAACTTTTCCTGTATATTCTTTCAAATCTACATTTATAAAATCATTATTGAAAATCTTTAAATTTTTTTTATTAAAAATTAAGTTAGGTTTTTCTTTAAAGTAGTTTTCAGTTTCATAATTTTCATTTTTGCTTTGTAAAACATCAGATAAAATTTCGTTAAAGATAAAATTCAAACTTTTTTCTTGTAAAGAAGAAAGTTCCTTTAATTTTTCATATATTTCCCAACGAAGTCTTATTTTTAATTCTTTCAAATTGTTGTCTGTTAAATATTTCAATTTTATACCCCACTTTTTAGGTGCTTTTTTTAGATAAATAAAAATTTTACCATAACTAAAAATATATCGGAGTTTGTTTTGGAAGAAAAAGATATAAGAAGAAAAAGACAAAGTGAAGTCTCAAAAGCTGGAAAAGAGAAAGAAAGAGAAGTCATTGATATTTTATATTCAGATAAAGAAATTAGAGAAAGATTTAATATAGATATTCCCTCAAAAGTGTTAAAAGATATATCTCTTATAGAAATTCCTTATGGAAGCTATAAGACAAAAATAGATGCAGATATTTGTATAGTAAACAAAAAAGATAATAAATTAGTCTGTGTAATTTCTGTTAAAAAATCTTTTAGAGAAAGAGGAGGTCAAACAGCTTATTGGGCTTTGAAGATTAGAGAATACTGTAAAGAATACAGGTATATACTTGCAACTCCTGATGTTGATAATGAATTATTTGATTTAAATAAACCTGAAAAAAAGAGAAAATGGAGAATTATACTTCCGTATGAATGTGATTCTGTATTTGTGTATAGTTATGAAGGTAAAGTTTATGAAGAACAGAAATTTTTCGTAGGTAAAAATTATCTTATAGAATATATAAAATCATTATGAAAAAAAGCTATTTCATAACATTCGAAGGAATAGAAGGTGCTGGGAAATCTACACAGGCTAAAATGCTGTACCAGTATTTAAAAGAAAGAAAAATTGAATCAATTCTTACAAGAGAACCTGGTGGAACAGATTTAGGAAGAAAAATAAGAGAAATTTTACTTACCCCAACACAAGAAATATTCCCTCCAAATGCTGAACTTATGCTTTACGAAGCAGATAGGAATATCCATGTACATAATGTTATAAAACCAAATCTAAAAGAAGGAATAACAGTTATCTGTGATAGATTTATAGACTCTACATTAGCATATCAGGGATACGCAAGGGGGCTTG
>JALSSE010000249.1 GCA_026984415.1 Hydrogenothermaceae bacterium
CAAGTTTGCTTTTCTGGTTTTCATCTTTTAAAAACTGCTCTTTTAGTCTATGAACTGCGTATATAAATCCTCTTTGTAATTCATTATTCTTTATTTTTTCTTTCCACAATTCAGATTTTTTTATCAACTCTTTAAGCTCGTTCCATTCTAAAACATCTCCTAATACACAAATTCTGTCCTTACCTTGATTTTTAGCAGTTTCTTCAGTTTCACCTGCTAAATCTGCAGAAACTCTAATTGGGAATTTTGGTTTTGTTTGTAAATAACCTGCTGAAATAGTTATATTTGGATTATTGCACACATATTTTTCAAATTCTTCCTGGATTTTGGAAGCTATTTCAATGGTTTTATCCCATGGGGCTATTAAAAATACATCATCTCCGCCAGAATAGAGGATATAAAAAAGGTTGTTTATCTTGAAACTTCCTTCTCTATATTTTTCTGTTAATTCCTCGCATATTTTATTTAAATATCCTGCAAAGAATAAATCTAAAGACCTGCTTAATGTTGCTATTCTTGAAATGGAAATTTTATTAAGTCCTTTGCTAAATAGCTTTCCAAGATTATCAACATCCATTCTAAGAATTCCTATTCTTTCATCGCCATCAGAGTATTTTGCTAAATATGTAAATGGAGCTATTTGACCGTTGTATATTGTTTCTTCTTCTCCTGTTTCTTCTGGAGTTAGTTTTTCTAAAACTTCAGGGACTACTTTCCCGATAAATTTAAAACCTGTTGTATATTTGTCTAAAGTTGTGTTATTTATATCTAAAATTTCTGTTGTTTTATCATCAAGATAAATAGGCTGTAAATCAGCATAAATATCCTTTGAGACCAAATAAACAGTTCCAAAATCTTCAAAATAAATAACTTTTTCATTATCTATAAAATTTTGTGTTCCGCTTTTTGCAAATACTAATGTTTCTGTTTTAGGTAAATTATTTCCTATATCTCTAAAATCTTTACAAACATCGCATATTTCATTATCCCCTGATAAATTCTCATCTATTAGATATGTCTGACATACTGGACATTTCTTTTTATTTGAGTGGATTTTTTTAGACCTTTCATTTAAGAGCTCAAATATTTTTCCTGTTGCTATCAGACTGGAAAACTTTTGTTTTTTGGCATTATCTAAACTCTGATTTAAATTTCTTAAAATATCTTCGTAATTTTCCATCATTTCAACAGGTGAGTATTTCCAGATACCAACAGATAGGCCTAAATCTGCTTCAAATTTTCTTGCTAAAAATTCATTTATTTCATCAATAATTTCTTTTAGCTTTTTTTCATTTTGCTTTGTATTTGCTACTAATATTTCAAATATTCCACCACCACTATAAAGAAGATTTGATAGAGGATATCCAAGCTCGTTTAAAATATAACGGGATAACACTTCTGGAAGCAGTGCCACATAAAAACTTCTTCCCCTTAAAGTTTTTGCAACCCCTCCTTTTCCTTCATAAACATTATATATAAACTTCTGAATTCCGCTTATATCTCCTTTTATATGAAGAAAAACTTTTTTTTCTTTAAACTCTTCCTTAAATTTATTTGTACTTTGTTGAGTAAATCCATCTTTATCAAAATCATAAAAACAGCAAGCAACAGCAGATAAAATCCTTGAATGGTCAAAAAGTGATATATCTGGGTAATGTTTACCGTAGTTTTCTCTATCATATGTTGAAGCTGGAATACACCACAGATATTTATAAAGTAAATGGTATATAAGACTAAAAACTTTTTCTGGACTTTCTGAAAATTTCAGCTTTGAATTTTTTAGTTTTTGATTGAATTCATTAGCAAAAATTTTCCAGTGATTTTCATAATTTCCAAGCAATTTTTCTTTTGATTTGCCATTATATTCAATTTCTGTAAAGACTTCTTCTAAATCTACAGGAAATACATCTTCAGACAGTTTTAAAGCAGATATTTTATATGAGTAATTTTTCTTTTTATATTCTTTTCCAAGATTTAAATTCTCAAAAATACTTCTAAGTCTTGGATTTTCTTTTGCAAATTTTTCAAATGCTTCTTTATCATCTATGGAAATGTATTCAATATTCAATTCTATAGGAATATCTTCCCTTTCTGATGAAGAAACCCAGTCAGCTTTTTGCATTAAATACTGGATATTATTTTTAGGTTTGTGGTGGTAAACTCCATCTATTAATAGCTCAATTTCCTCTGGAGAAAAGACAAAAGCTAATCCTTCATTTAACTCAGATTTAACTACTATATATGAATACAATGCATGCTGATAACCAAATTCTTTTGAGTAATTGTCTTTACTGAGTAAAAGATGAAAACTTTCTGGTATATCTTCTTTTTTAGGATTTGCCCTCTGATAAAACTTACCAATATCATGAAAAAGACCAGCTAAAGCTATTAAATACTTTTCTTTTTTGTTCATACAAAATCCCCCAATTTAT
>JALSSE010000250.1 GCA_026984415.1 Hydrogenothermaceae bacterium
AGTTTTTAAAAATACAAAAAAAGAAATTCCCTACTCTGTTGCAGTAGAAGTAGAAAATATTAGAGAGGGTGACAGAAACAAAAACTTACTTTTTATTGATGCAGTTATTTATGTAGAAAAAGAAAACCACAAAGCAATAATAATTGGAAAAAAAGGACAGATGTTAAAAAAAATAGGACAGGAAGCAAGGGAAGAATTAGAGTTTCTTTTAGGAAAAAAAGTGCATCTAAATCTGTGGGTTAAAGTAAGGGAAAAATGGAAACAGGATGTTAGATTATTAAAAATGTTAGGCTACCAATACATTTCATAAAGGGAATTTAATTTGACACCAAGTTTAGAAGTACTAAAAGAAACAGTAAAAAGGCTTATTGATAAGGGAAATTATAAAGCATTAGAAAGGATTTTAGAAAAATCCCATAAAGGTGATATTGTATCTATTTTTAGATATTTAGACCACAATAAAAGGATTAAACTTTTCCAAATATTGATGGAAATTGACCTTGAAAAAGCATCGGACGTACTTTACGATTTAGATGAAGACTTACAGGTTGAGGTTTTAAGGGGACTTCCTATAAATCAGGCTACAAGAATTTTACTTACATTCTCAACAGGTGAGATTTCAGAGATTATTGATAAACTCCCAGAAAAGCTTCAAAACTCTGTTCTTGAAAAATTAGAAGAAGAAGAAAGGGAAGAAATTCAGAGGTACATATCCTACAAAGATAGTATTGCCCCTTTAATGAGTGAAGATTACATAAGTATACTTGAAAATAAAACTGTTGAAGATGCAATTAATTCTTATAAAACTGCACCTTTTGAAATAGATATAGCTTACATTTATGTAGTAGATAAAAAAGATAGATTGATTGGTGTTGTGTCAATAAAAGATTTGTTAAATAGTCCTTCAAATGCACAACTGAAAGATATTATGAATAGGGACATTATTTCATTAAGGGAAGATGCCTCAAAAGAAGATGCTATTGAAATAATGAAAAGATACGATTTACTTTCAGTACCTGTTGTAGATGAAGAGGATGTTTTAATAGGTGTAATTTATATTGAAGATGTTTTAGATGTGATGTCTGAAAAAACTACAGAAGAAATATTTAAATTTGCAGGTGCAACAGAAGAGGAACTTTTTTACACAAATCAGATTTTAAAAATTGCAAAATTAAGGATACCATGGCTTTTGGCTTCTGTTTTTGGTGAATTGATTGCGGCATTTATTATCAGTACATTTGACTATACAATAACCCAGTTTTTACCTATTATTTTTTTTCTGCCTCTTGTGATTGCGGTCAGTGGAAATATCAGTTATCAGTCGGCAGTTATTACAACAAGAGGTTTAACTACTGGACAGATTACCGAATATACAAAAAGTTTTATTTTTACTCTTTTAAAGGAAATTAGAATTGCCCTGATTATTGGAATAATAATCAGTCTTTTAGTTGGGATAATTGCATTTTTATGGATTAGCAACCATATACTTGGTATTGTTGTGGCTGTTGCTTTACTCTTTAATATGTTGTTTGCTTCAGTTGTTGGTGGTTCTCTACCTTTTATTCTATCAAAATTAGGTAAAGACCCTTCTTTGGCAACAGGACCTTTAACAGCTACGCTTTCAGATGTTATTGGTGTGTTAGTTTACCTTTCAATTGCAACACTATTTATACATAACTTGAAAATATTTTAGATTAAAAGAAAATTTTTAGTAAACTTTGAAAAGAACATATTTTTCTTTTTTTATCTCAAAAGTAAACAATTTTTCTATATTGTAGTTTTTAATATATTCAGCTTTTGATAGATACAAATAATTTTTTTCAATTTTAAGGTTTCTTTTTAAAATTTTGTGTCTTTCCCTTTCAATATAAAATAGTAATCCGTGGGGAAGTTTATCATCTCCATAATAAAAAAGTTCAGTGTTTTGTAGATTTGCAATCTCAGCAACTTTGACTCCATTTATTTTTTCTTTGTAAGAATCACCTGACTTTGATTTTACAGGAAAATAAACAAGGTCAAATAAAATCCTGAACATAATAAGCGAAATCAATAAATAAACGATTTTAATTTCAGATTTAAACCCTGCAATTAATAGAATAAAAAATAGAGCTGAAAAGGATATAGATATTATCCATATTACAGGTATGACGTAAACTAAAGCCCCTAAAATCACAATTGATAAAAACCCTAAACAAAGTAAAGTTGCGTTATAGATTTTTCCACTTTCTACTGAAATTTTGTTTAAAACTATAAACAACGCAATAATTATTCCAATAATCCACACAAGGATTTTAAATCCTACTGATACAGTCCAGACATCTGGTAATGTTTTTATTAAAAAAGGTAAACCTAAAGAAATAAAATCAAAAACTAAAATTATAAACAGAACAAAAATATTGAAAAACTTTTCCTTTACCCTGTCCTGATT
>JALSSE010000251.1 GCA_026984415.1 Hydrogenothermaceae bacterium
TATCAATTACTAAAATAGCATCATTTGTTGCATTTAAAGTTTTTTTGTACTTTTGATTAAGTTCCTCTATTATTTCTTGTTTTTTTAGAAAATAACTTTCTAATGAAAGTGATAAATCAAATAGTATTACTTTAAAGAATGCGGTAAAAAATTTTTCCTTTTTTTCCTCTATAATGTTTGGTTTTAAAAATTTAAAGACTTCTTCAATGTACTTTCCATATGCTCCTATGTGTGAGTTTGAAGGTATTCCCTCTTTTGCATGAACATACCCGATAGTAAATCTTGAGATTATGTAGTCTATATCAAATTTTCCGTTAAGTATCTGTTTTAGATATGTTTTGTGTTTTTGTTTTAGTTCATCTAAAATTTCTATTTTTTCTTCTAATATTTTTTTTATCTCAGGAAAATTCAAAAGGAATCTATAAAATTCAGAGATTATTTCATCTGGTATTTCTTTTGTTTTATAACCGACCTCCTTTATTAACTGTATTTCTTCATTAGACAAATTTATATATTCTATGAAATCTTTTATCTTTTCAGGGGATACATGATAGGTTTCAATAGCTTTTTTTATATGTTTACTGATATGCTCCATCAAAAATCCTTTCTGTAAAATTCTGTATTAAATATAAATTATATCGGATTATATTCCTATAAGTTTAGGAAAAATAAGAATTTTTAAAATGCAAAAAAATCAACAACTTACTTAAAAATCTGTAATTGATTTATATCAACTATTAATCTATATTTATTACACCTTGGTAGCAGTAAAAATAACTATTATAAGGAATTGGGACTTTGAACAAGAAAAAAAAGACTTACGTTTTTAATCAGCATGTTTTAGATATACTTGAGAGATTGAAGGAAACAACAAAAAAGAGTGAAACCCAGATAATAACAGAAGCTCTTGAGTTGTTGGACGAGTACGTTAGAAAAGATAGAGAGTTAGACAGCAGCTTAGATATTATGTTAAACAAAATATCCGAACTTAGCTACAAACTCGGTAAGTGTGAAGAAAGACTTTCACAGTTGGAAAATAAGTAAACAGGTTAATCTTTTATTTTTTTCAAGAAGCCTCTTAAGTTGTGTTCCTTCATAAAGGATATAGCTTCTCTTTTTGTTTTAAATTTACCAACCATTACTTTGTAAAAATTACCCTGTTTTAATACAAATGCATTTTGAAGTTTGTGTTTTTTTATGTGCTTTTCTGCATTTAATTTTGTCTTAAATGCCCCAACCTGTATTGTGTAGTATGTAGTTTGAACTTTTTCTTCTACTTGGGTTTTAACAGTATCTAATTTTGGTGGAGTAGTGATAGAAACTTCCTTCTTTTTATTGGTTTGTTTTGGTACAGAATTAATTTTTTTATCTTTTTCCTTTTTTATTTCTTCTTTTTTTGGTTCAGTTTTGGTTTTTTTGATTTCTTCGGTTTTTTCTTTTTTAGCTATTTCTGTTTTTTTAGGTATGTTTTCATTCTCAACTATGTTTATTTCTGGTTCTGAAACTTTTTTAGATAAACCAGAATATACATTCAAACCAATTATTAAGAATATTAAAATAGCTATAATTCCAGTCATAAAAATAACTATTTTTTCTAACCTTTCATATCTTTCTCTTTTTTTCTGTATTTTTTTAATTGAATCTTTCAAGTCTTTATCCATTTTACATACTCTCCACAGGAGTTATTCCCATTATTTTAAATAAAGTTCTAAGGGCATTTCTAACAGCCTTTAATAAATACAGCCTCGCTTTCATCAGTTCTTCATTTTCTTTTATTAAAAATTTGTGGTTGTAATAATACCTGTGTAATTTTGAAGCCAGTTCATAAGTAATCTGGGTTATTTTGTGTGGCTGTTCTTTTACAGCTATATCTTTTATCTGGTCTGGTAAAAATGCAATTGATTTTATAAGCTCTTTTTCTTCCTTTTCTTTTAAAAGGTTTAAATCTGCTTTAAAATCATTTTCAACATTAAATCCAAATTTTTCTTTGGCTTCTCTAAAAACACTGCTTATTCTTGCGTGGGCATACTGGACATAAAATACAGGGTTTTCATTGTTCTTTTTTAGTGCTAAATCTATGTCAAAATTAAGGTGCGTGTTGCTGTCTTTTGTTAAAAAGAAATATATTACAGGGTCTTTTCCAACTTCTTCAATTAAATCCCTTAATGTTATAAATTCACCAGCCCTTTTTGACATTTTAACTTCTTTTCCATTTTTAAATAGTTTTACAAGCTGAATAAATATTACCCTGAGCCAATCTTCCTTTACACCAAAAGCCATAACAGCTGCTTTTAACCTTGGGAAATAGCCGTGGTGGTCTGCACCCCATACATTCATCACAAAGTCATAGCCTCTTTTAAATTTATCGTAATGGTACGCTATATCTCCTGCAAAGTATGTGTATGAACCGTCTGAT
>JALSSE010000252.1 GCA_026984415.1 Hydrogenothermaceae bacterium
AATTCAGCCAGATTTAGGTACAGCATTGACAATCATGTTTCCTGTTCTTTTTATAGTTTTCCTTGCAGAGATTGATAAAAAGTACATTATTGGTGCATTAATAACTGTTATTGCCCTATCTCCGTTTGTATGGAACCATTTGAAAGATTACCAGAAAAACAGGATTTTGGCTTTTATAAATCCAGATGCAGACCCCCTTGGAAGTGCATACCATATACTCCAGTCCAAAATAGCTATCGGTTCTGGAATGATTTTTGGGAAAGGTTATCTTCATGGCACACAGTCAAAATTATCGTTTTTACCTGAACAGCATACAGACTTTATATTTGCTACTATTGGTGAAGAATGGGGTTTTGTCGTGTCTTTTCTTTTAATAACAATTTATCTTGTTTTAGTTTTAAGGATTTTTTACTGGGGAAGTGTTATTAAAAATTTATCTGGTAAATTTATATGTTATGGAGCTGGTGGGCTTATATTTTTACAGAGTTTTATAAATATAGCAATGACCCTTGGATTTGCTCCTGTTGTTGGGATAACATTACCATTTTTAAGTTATGGAGGAAGTTCTTTACTGACTTTTTCTTTGATTATTGGGTTGGTTTTAAGTGTTGTTTCTGTTTATAAAAAGGAAAGGTTGCAATTTTAATTTAGAAAGACAGCTGATTATACAATCAGCCATCTTATGCATCTAAAGGGTATACACTTGCTACTTTTTTACCTTTTGATGTTTCAAATTTAACTCTACCGTCAGTTAAAGCAAATAATGTAAAGTCTTTACCCATACCTACATTTTTACCAGGGTAAATTTTTGTTCCTCTCTGTCTTATTATAATGTTTCCAGCTTTTACAACCTGTCCGTCGTGTCTTTTTACACCAAGACGTTTGGATATACTATCCCTACCGTTCTTAGCTGAACCACCACTTTTCTTAGAAGCCATATCGTATCCTCCTTAAGAAGCTTTTATTTCTTTAATTTTAATTAAAGTGTACGGCTGTCTGTGTCCGTTTAGTTTGTCAAAATGTTTCTTTCTTTTAAAGTGGAAAACCAATACCTTCCTGTGTTTTCCATGTTCAACAACTTCTGCTTCTACTTTTCCAGAAGTTGAAATATTCCCGTTATCATCTCTTATAAGTAGTGCAGGTAATTCAACAGTTTCTCCTACATTTACGTCTAATTTTTCTACTTTTAATAAACTTTCAGGTTCAACTCTGTACTGCTTTCCACCAGTTTTAACAACTGCGTACATAAAATATACCTCCTAACCAAATAGTAGTTCGATAGTATATCATAAAAATATTTTGTTTTTCAATGTGGTCTTTGTATAAAAAAATTATCCACCACCTACAAATGTTACTACTTCTACTTTATCTCCATCTTTTAGTTTATAAGTTTCATATTCACTTTTTGGTATTACATCAATACCTACTGCAACAGCGAAATTTGGAGCTTTTATCTGTAATTCCTCAACTAAATCTTTTATTGTCATATTATCTTTATTAAATTCCCTTTCTTCACCGTTAAGTACTATTTTCATTTTCCTCACCGTTGATATTTATTTCAGAACATTTTAATTAAGTTTTTTATAATTTCAAGCTGATTTCTTAAGAAAGGGGAATTAATCCCCTTATTGAATTTACGAAAAAATTGCCAGAATGCACCTGTTTTTAAACAGGTGATGAATGGCAGAGAGTTTCGTTAGAAACTCTCAAAATCTTTTAATCGTTTAATCTGCTATAATTATTATAGAGGTTTTCAATATGTCTGCAATTGCTTTAAAAAGACAAAAAATAAAAGAAAGCTTAAAAAAGACCAGAGAGAAAAGAAAAAATCAGATAGTTAAAGTATACCAGCTTAAAATCTCATACTCTAATCTAAACCAAAAACAAAAACAATGGCTTGAAAGAATATTTTTAGAAGCAAAATGGCTTTATAACTACTGCATTGCAGATATAGAAAACAGATTAAACTCGCAAACTGAAAAAGCGAAACAAATAGAAATAAAAACACCAAAAGGATATGAAACAAGAGAAATAACAAGTTTATCATCCCAAATGAAACAAGGAATATTAGACAGAATAAAGAAAAACCTTTCAGACCTATCAAAAGCAAAACAAAAAGGAATAAAAGTAGGAAAACTAAAGTTTAAATCACAGGTTAGAAGCATACCATTAAAGCAATCAGGAATAACATTCAAAATATTAAAATACAAAAACAGAATAAAAGTACAGGGATTAAAAAAGCCTGTTAGAGTATTAGGGTTAAACCAGCTACCAGAAAATTATGATGTAGCAAAAGCAGAATTAATAAAAAAACCAGATGGATACTACATATACCTAACCTGCTATATAGACAAAGACCAGATAGAAGCAGAAAGAATAAACAAACCAATAGGAATAGACTTTGGAATAAAACAC
>JALSSE010000253.1 GCA_026984415.1 Hydrogenothermaceae bacterium
TTGGATAAAATCTGTCTGCTTTTATTAGCTTTCTCCCATACCATCTTGCTTTATATTCCAACTGCCTTATAAACTCATACCAGCTTACATCTGCTATCTGTTTTGATAGCCTTTTGTTTTGTATCATTCCTTTTATGTTTAGACTTTCTACCACAATGGCATCATACTGCTTGGTTATCGCAGCTGATACTTTGTGGAGAAAGTCTTTTCTCTGGTTTACGATTTTTTGATGTTGCTTTGCTACCTTTTGTCTTGCTTTTTCATAGTTCTTGCTTCCTTTTTGTTTCCTTGATAGTTGTCTTTGTAGTTTGATTAGCCTTTTTTCTGCTTTTTGTAGGTATTTAGGGTTTTCTATGTGGTATGTATTTTCTCCATCGTAAACCGTTGCAAATTCTTTTATTCCTACATCTATCCCTGCTGTTTTGTTTGTTGGTTTTAGTGGTTGTATCTCTTTTCTGGTTAATACATTTAGATAGTATCTGCCATCTGGTGTTTTTGTTATGCTTATGCTTCTTATTTCTCCCTCTATGTCTCTATGCATTTTTATAGAGATTTTTGTTTTTAGTTTTGGTATTTTGAGCAAGCTTCTTTTTTTACTTACTCTTTCTATCTCAAAATGCTATGGGATGTGAACTGTTTGCTTTGATTTTTTCTTTTTGAATTTTGGAAAGCCTGCTTCTTCTTTGAAAAAGCTTTTATATGCTCTGTCAAGGTTCTTTACACTTTCTTGTAGGCTCTGACTGTTTGCTTCTTTTAAAAATGGATATTTTTCTTTTAGCTGTGGTAGTTTTTTCTTATATTCATAGTAGTTCCATTTTATTCCTTGTTCTTCAAATTCTTTCTTGGATATTCCCAATAGTTTGTTGTATACAAATCTACAATATCCGAATTGGATGTTTAGAAACTTCTCTTGCTCCTTATTTGGATAAAGCCGATATCTATATACATACTCTACAATCATATCTTTTTCTGATTTTCAATGTATTTCTTTATCACATCCTGCTCCTTATAGTCGCTCAAATCTACAGATTTGCCACTTATAGAGCCTATCGTTTCTATGTAATACGATGGATTCCATAAATGCCCTTTCCATAGTTTCTTTTTCAATTGTGGGAATTTTAGAAATAATTTCCTTGCAGTTATTCCTTTTTTCATATATTCTTCAACTTCAGTAGTTAAAATTTTTCTTCTGTATTTTGTAGAAAAAAACGATATGGTAGTTACAATTATAAACTCAGGTTCTTGCTCTTTTAACATTTGGTTTCAGATTTTTCTTACTCATATCACGTATAGTATAAGGTAGTGAACGATTATAAGCAAGTTATTTAAATTTAAATTGAAAAACATATAGTCAAACGGTAGATTGTTGTCGTTTACTTCGTAAACGACCGCTTTTGTATCTCCTCACTGAAGTGAAGAGGATTAAAAGCGAAATTTATCCTAATAATGCTTCTACAATTTCTTGGTGTACAGTTTCAGACCTTTTTGCAATGTTATAAAATACTTTTGACCCCTGCAAATTAGAGTACATTTCATATAAAGAATAGTATAAGTCTTTTGCCATTTTTTCTTCATTCCACATAAATTTTAAAGCATCGATTTCATCCTGCGATAATTCTTCCTTAGGTAAGTTTTCCAACTGAGTAAACACATCTGATACATTACCATCGTAAACAGTTCCAGTAGACAAATCAGTATCACTGCTATCACTTCCTCCACAGGAAAAAGTAATAAGAGAAATAGGAATAAGTGATAGTGTTAATAATTTACTTTTCATTTTTCTACTTCCTGATAAATCTTATCATATATTTAATATAACAATATTTTGTTACCTGTCTGTTACCTGTAAAATTTATAAATTTCAAAAATAAACCTTTAGTTAACATCTTCTCCTAATTTTAAACTGCTGGTATTTTCTCTTATAATATGCTTTACACATAATAACAACCAATCTAAGTAATACTGGTGTAAGCAATATGGATGTATTATATTTTGTGTATAAATTTAAATGTGTATTAATGTACAAAAGGAGGATAAAGGAGTGAAAACTGTTGATAGAAAAGTTAGAAAAAATATAGTTCTTTCAGAAAGTATAGAAAAAGGGTTAAAAGAAATGGCTGAATATTATAAAAAGCCTCAAAGTGTTTTGATTGAGGAGTTATTAAGAGAAAAACTTAAAGAATACAAGAAAAAGAAGAAGAAAGAAGCATTAAAAAAAATTTTGAAAAATGCAGAATACTTTGCAGGAGTTACGGAAAATAAAACATTTCAAGAGTTAAAAGAGGAAACGGGAAGTGAATATTAAAAAAGTTTTTGTAGATGCAAATGTAATTATTGATATGTTTGATAAAAATAGAGAAAATTGTGCTGTAGCAAATATGATAATGAACTATTGTGTTGATAAAGATATTCA
>JALSSE010000254.1 GCA_026984415.1 Hydrogenothermaceae bacterium
GCACCTAAAGTAATTAATAATTTATCAATTTCCAACTGTCTCATTATCTCTTTTCCAACCTGAATAACTGGTGTATCTTTTGGAGCATTTATACTTTCGTATGCTTCCTTCTTGTTTGGAGTCATTATTGTGATATGTTTATAAAGTTTGAAGTTTGATGGTTTAGGGTCAACAAAAACCATTTTTCCAGTAGAAACAAGAAAATCCATAACATTTTTTGTAATTACACCTTTGCCGTAGTCTGAGACAATAACTGCGTCAATTTCATCAATAACTGACTTAATTTTATCTAAAATTTTATTCTCTGTGTCTTCTGATAATTTATCTTTATTTTCCCTGTCTATCCTTAAAAGTTGCTGGCTTACAGCAAGTATTCTTATTTTTTCAGTTGTTGGTCTATTTTCATCTTCCACTAAAAGAGGCTCAATATTTTTCTCTTTTAATAGTTTCTCCATTAATTTTGCTTTGTTATCTTTTCCAACAACACCTATTATGTAAGCATGTCCATCTAATGCTGATATATTATTGGCTACATTTGAAGCCCCTCCTAATGTAACACTTTCTTTTGTTACTTCAACAACAGGAACAGGAGCTTCTGGGGAAATTCTTTCAACATTCCCCCATATATACCTATCTAACATTAAATCTCCAATTACAAGTATTTTATTTTTATCAAACTTTGATATTATTTCCTCTGCCCTTTTTTTTGTAATAAGAATTGGCATTTTCCACCTCGTTAAAAAAATAAATACAATTATATATCGAAATTATATTTAGATTAATAAAGTTGTAATTTAGATTTTAAAATTTGAAAATCAAGGCCATACAGGAAAATTTAAAAGATTTTCTGTTTCTTTTTTTCCTATTAATAAATTAAAATTCTGTACTGCTTGTAAAGATGCACCTTTTCCTAAGTTATCAATTACAGAAATTATTATTGTAAATCCTGTTCTTTCATCTTTTGAAACAAAAATATCACAGAAATTTGTTCCTGATACATTTTTTATTTTAGACGGAGTTTCTACCAATCTTATAAAAGGTTCATTTTTATAATACTCAAAGTAAAGTTCTTTTAAATCTTTTTCATTTATATCTGTTTTTACCGAAATTGAAGATATCATACCCCTTGAAACAGGAAGTATATGTGGGGTGAATCTTATTTTAACTTTTTGTCCTGAAAAAACTTCAATTACATTTTCCATTTCTGGTATATGTCTGTGGTTTTTAGGAGAATAAGCGTAAGCATTTCCAAATGCCTCAGGAAAATGGAAGTCTTCTTTTAATTTTCTCCCTGCACCTGAAATTCCTGACATTGCATTTACAACTATGCTATCTTCTGTATTGAGTTTTTCTCTTATTAATGGGTATAGACCAAGTAAAGTGGCAGTAGGATAGCATCCTGGGTTTGCAATAATTTCTGCAGATTTTATTTCTTCTCTAAAAATTTCTGGTAATCCATAAACAGCCTTTTCTAAAATTTCAGGGTGTGAATGGTTAAATCCATAATACTCAGGATACGCTGATAAATTCTTTATCCTGTAAGCTGCTGATAAATCAATTATCTTTTTGCCTTTTTTATAAAGGTTATAAACAAGTTCTATTGAAGGTTCATGGGGTAAACACAAAAAATAAATATCAGAATTTTCAAGTTCAAAATTATTTTTAAAAACTAAATCTTGATACCTACTTTTAATAAAAAAAGGGAAAACTTCTTTTAAAGTTTTCCCCTGATATGTTCTTGATGTTATTTGATTAATTTCAACATCTTCGTACTGCTGCAAAACCTTGAAAAGTTCTACCCCTGTATAACCAGAAGCTCCAGCAATAGCAACTTTCATAATATATATTAACGTTTAGACCATCTGTATTTGGCTCTTGCACCCATCTGAGCGTATTTCTTACGTTCTTTGATTCTTGCATCTCTTGTGAGAAGTCCAGCCTGTTTTAAAGCAGGTCTTAACTCAGGATTGTAAGTCTGTAAAGCCTTTGCTATTCCATACATAACCGCTTCTGCCTGGGCAGGTTTCCCACTTCCTTTTACAGTTGCATAAACATCAAACTTTCCTGTTGTTTCTGTAACATTAAAAGGGTGTAATATTTTTGCAATAAGAATATCTCTTTCAAAATAATCCTTTGCTTCCCACTCTTTACCTGAAGATGATTTTATGAAAATTTTACCATCACCTGGTAATATCCAAACCCTTGCAATTGCTTCTTTTCTTCTTCCTGTTCCATATTTGGCTACTTTTGGGTCTAATTTTAAAGCCTTCTTTTTCAAATTATACAACCTCCACTATGTTAAAAATTCTTCCATAAACCAACTAATTCTTCTAATGGTTTAGGATTTTGTGCTTGATGGTTATGTTCACTACCAGTATAAACTTTTAATCTTTTCATAAATCTTTTTTGTAATTTGTTTTTTGGTAACATTCTTTCTACAGCTAATTTTATAACTTCCTCAGGTTTGTTTTGCAACATCCACTCTAAAGTCCTTACTTTCAATCCACCAGGATAACCTGTGTGGAATTTGTACTCTTTGTCAGTTAATTTTTTTCCAGTAACGGAAATTTTGTCTGCGTTCAGTACAATCACAAAATCTCCACAGTCAACATCTTTTTGAAAATAAGGTTTGTGTTTTCCTCTGAGTACATTTGCTATTAAAGCTGCTAATCTTCCAAGGTTTTTTCCTTCTGCATCAATAACGTACCAATCCCTTTTAATATCTTCTTTACGTACTGTATATGTCTTCATTACACTATACCCCTTTGTTTGTAGTTGCAAAGGAAATATTATCACATATTTTGGTCTTTAATTCAACTTTTATACGCCAGGGAGAATTAGACCATAATTTCCAGCTTTTTTCCTGTAAATAACATTTATTTCTCCTGATTCAGCATTCCTGAAAGGTAAGAAAAATGCTCCAGTTTCTTCTAAAAGAAGTCTTGCGTCATCTACTGTCATTGGTTTTTCAAGAGGTAAAGGTTCTTCAACTATTAATGGTCTTTCAATAGAAGGGGTTTCTTCTGGTGCTCTCTTTTCCATTTCTTTAAGTTTTGCGAGTCTTCTTCTTTCCTCAACTCTTCTACTTTTTAACCTTACTAACTGTCTTTCTACCTCATCTATAACAAAATCTATTGCAGAGTATAAATCGTTACTTTCTTCCCATGCATGGATAACACCACCACCAGGTGTATTAAAATAAATATCAATATCAACTCTGTTTCTGTGTCTGTGTTTTTCAAAGGAATAAGTAACCCTTACTAAAACAGAATCCTCTGCTATATCAACATCTTTTAAGTAAGGTTTAAGTCTTTCTAATTTGTGTTCTGTGTAATCTTTAATAAAATCTGTTACCTGAACATTTTTTCCTACGTGTTCTATTTTCATAGTTTTCTCCTCCTTAGTCTGGAATCTGGTATGTTAAGTTCTTCCCTATATTTTGCTACAGTCCTTCGGGCAACATTTATTCCTTTTTCTTTTAAAATTTTTGAAATAGCATCATCACTTAAAGGTTTACTTTTATCTTCATTTTCTACTAACTCTTTTATCATAAATTTTACGTTTTCTTTAGAAATTCCTCCATTATCAGAATGTACTTTTGTAGAAAAGAAGGATTTTAAAGGTATCATACCAATAGGGGTCTGTGCAAACTTATTTGATACTATCCTACTTACAGTCGATTCATGAAGTCCAACTTCTTTTGCTATGTCTTTCATTCTCAATGGTTTTAAATGTTGTTTTCCTTTCCTTAAAAAGTCTGATTGGTATTGTACTAAACTTTCAACAATTCTGTAAAGATTTTCTTTTCTCTGCTCAATTCCTTTTATGATACCAACTGCCTTTTGCAATTTTTCTTCTAAAAATTTTTTAGCTTCTGGAGATAAATCTTTGCGGGATATTAAAGATTTGTACTGGTTTGTAAGAAGTAATCTTGGTATACCTGTATCGTTCACAATTATTTCAAAACCATCACCTTTGTCGTAAATATACACATCAGGCTCAATATAGTTAATATCTTCTGTATGATAATTTACAAGAGGATAAGGGTTGAGAGTTTTTATATTTGATACTATGTATTTTATTTCTTCTTCAGATGCATCTTGATACCTTCTTTTTAAGTATTCAAGGTCATTAATCTTTTCAAGGGACTCTGTAATTATCCTTTTTGCTATATCATCTTTACCAAAAGTTTCTTCATACTGAACATTTAAAAATTCTTCTAAATTTAAAGCTCCTATTCCTGTTGGCTCTAATTTCATTAATTTTTTTCTTACATTTTCTACTTTTTCAACAGGAACATCTAATTTTTTAGCAATATCTTCAACAGAAACAGATAGATAACCTTTATCATCTAAGTTTCCTACTATTTCATAGGCTATATTTTTATCAATCCCTTCAAATTCCAAATCAATCTGGAAATCTAACAATTCTAACAGTGTAGGCTTGTATACAAGGTATTTTGAACTAACTTCGTCTTCATCATCAGGATGATACTTTGCTAAATCTTTTTTTTCTGTATAATCGTCAGGTGTTTCTAAATTTGCCACTTCTTCTAAGAATGGATTTTCTTCCAATTCAGATTTAACAGTTTGTTCAAGCTCTAATTTAGGAAGTAAAATAACAGCCAACTGGTGTTTTAATGCAGGGGTAAGTATTAACTTTTGACCTAATTTTAGAGATAAATTTTGTTTCAATGACATTTAGTTTAACCCCTCAATCTGTTTCATTATTTCCTCTATTTTTTTATTTTTGTTTTCTGCCCTTAAAATTGGCCTCCCTATAACAAGTATATCTGCACCTTTTTTAACAGCTTCTTCAGGAGAAGCTACCCTCTTCTGGTCATCTTTTAAATCTTTACTAAGCCTGATTCCTGGAACAACAGCAATAAAATTCTTGTTTACTTCCTTTTTCAACATTTCAACCTCGTAACTGGAACAAACAATTCCGTCTATACCTGTGTTAATAGCTGTATCGGCAAGTTTAAGAACAAGCTGACTTATACTGTATTTAGAACCTAAAAATTCTAAATAATTTTCACTGTGGCTTGTAAGTATAGTAACTCCTAATAATTTAAGGTTTGAATCACCTTTTGCCTCAACTGCTTTTTGTAACATCTCTTTTCCGCCTAATGTATGGACTGTCAGATAATCTACTCCCAATTCACAGGCAGATTTGACACCATTAAAAACAGTATTTGGGATATCGTGGAGTTTTAGGTCTAAAAAAAGCTCAAAACCTCTGTCTTTTGTATAGTTTATTAAATCTTTTCCGTTTTTTATAAATAAAGAATATCCTATTTTTATTATTATATTCTGGTTAATTTCATCAAGTATTTTCTTCGCTTCTTGAACAGTAGGCACGTCAAGTGCTAATGCTATTTTTTTAATGTTTTCCTCCATTTATATCAAATTTCATGCCAATTATTATATAATAATTATAAATTTAAGTATTTTGTCAAGTTTAATTTTTATAAAAATTAGTTGTAAAATAGAAAGGTTATATTATCTGGAGGACTTTAAATGGAATTTATATACTTTGAAGGGAAAATTGTTCCAGCAGAAGAAGCAAAAATAAGCATAAAAACAAATTCTTTCCATTATGGAACGGCAATATTTGAAGGAATAAGGGCATATTACGACAAAGAAACAGACAAAATGTACGGTTTATTTTTCAAAGAACATTACGAGAGACTTTTTTCAAATATGAAAGTTCTAAATATGCAGATAGAAGAAACCATTGATGATTTAGTAGAAATAACAAAAGAGTTAGTTAGAAAAAACAACTACAAAGAAGATGTTTATATAAGACCAATTGTTTATTTTTCTGATTTAAAAATAAGCCCAAAATTGATTGGCTTCCAATCAAGAATAGCAGTATATACACTTCCCCTTGGAGATTATATAGACACTGATAATGGAGTTAAGGCAATAACATCTTCATGGACAAGACTAAATGACAATATGATTCCTCCACGGCTTAAAGTTGCTGGGGCGTATGTTAATAGTGCATTTTCAAAAACAGAGGCAATTAGAGCAGGAGCTGACGAAGCAATTGTTTTAAACAAAAATGGATATGTATCTGAAGGAAGTGCCGAAAACATATACATAGTCAGAGATAAGAAATTAATTACTCCACCTGTCAGTGATGATATTTTAGAAGGAATTACAAGATGGGCTGTAATGGTAATTGCAAAAGATTTAGGATATGAAGTAATAGAAAGGAGTATATCAAGGACAGAGCTTTATGTTGCAGATGAGGTATTTTTCTGTGGCACTGGGGCACAGGTTTCACCTGTTATAAATATTGACAACATACAGATTGGAGATGGTAAACCTGGTCCTATAACAAAGGAAATACAAAAAGTGTATTTTGATGCAGTAAGGGGAAAATTGGATAAATACAAGGAGTGGGTTATCCCTATAGATTGAGGTGAGTTTAGTAAATTACATTGAAGAAAATTTAAAGGAAAGATTTCCAAATATCGGGATAAGGAAAGAAATTTTCTCCTTATCCACTTTTAGATTTAAAAAAATTTCATTATTCCAAAACAACAAAAAAATTAAAATTTTAGATAGTTCAATTGGATATAAAAACGATTTGTCTTTAACAGAGGATATTTATAAATTAGAAACAAATAATCCATCAGAAATTTTTAATGAAAAAGGATTTTTAGAAAATAAGGTTATTTTCATTGAAGATATTAATAATTTAAACTTAAAATATATCAACCTTTTTAAACCTAAAGCAGTTTTGACAAATTCAAATTTTAAAAAAACTATTTATTTAGAAAATTTTCCTATTATCTCTGTTAATTCAATTTTAGACAACGGTTCAAAAATAAATATAGATGCCAAAATAAAAAAAGAAGAAATTAAAGGAACAAATTACTTTATAGATATCGGATATGGACCGTATTACTTTTTTATTTTATTTCCCTTTGATTCATTTTTTCAAAAAAAGGATGATTTAATTTTTTATGGAAGTTTTTCTCTACTTAAAGAAATTTTAAGGCGTTTATTTGAAGTAAAATACCCAAAAGGATATAGAATTAGAATATTATTTAACGATTTATCTTATTTTAATTACTATGGCTTAAAAACCCACCTTGAAAATATTCAGGAAAAAAATATTATCTGCTTTCTAAATTTGGAAGGAACAGGAATAGGAAACGAAAAATTAATACTAAAAAACAACAGAATACTTTTAGACAGGTTTACAATTGGTAGAATAAATAAAATCCTTGATGATATTGGAATAAATATAAAAAAAGACAGGCTAAAAGAGTACAGCTTTTTAGACGAAATTCTTCCTGATATTCCAATTATATGGTTTTTTTCCCAACCAAACCAGGAAAAATATAAACTAAAAAAAGAGTTTTTACCTGAAAAAATAGAAAAAAATATGGCATATGTGGTATTTTCTGTAATAAACAACCTATACAAGGGAGTAATATGAGTTTTGAGATTGCAATCAGATTTATTATTACAATTACAGCTTTATACCTGATTTATAATTCAGATTTAGATTACAAAATAGCCCTTTCAGCTCTATCTGGCTTATATATTATTCAATTTATGATTTTTTACTTTTTTGAAAAAAATAAAATTTACTATTATATAAATTTAGTTGTTGATATAGCTTTTATTCTAATTATATCTTTTACAACAGGTTCCCCCTACTTTTCTCTGTTCGTTTTACCTTTTATCTCAAACTTTTTAAATTCTTACAAAAGTTTTTTATATTACCTTGCACTTTCCTTTATTCCAATTGGTTCCGGGTACTATATTTCCAATTTCAGCAGCTTTTTAATAATACCTTTATTTTTCAGCACTATTTTAGGCTACTTAAAACTAAAAAGGGAACAGGATAGAATTAACCGTTATGTTAAAGGACTAAAAGATGATATGGAAAACCTGTATATAAAAAACATAGCATTTCAGGAAAAAATTGAAGAATACAAAGATATAAGCTCTATTTATACAATAATGAATAAACTTAAAGATAAAAAAATCAATATACAGAGCTGGCTTTACGGAATATACGAAGAGCTGAATACTGATGGAATAGTGTTTTTTGACTTCAAAGGCAATAAATGTATAAACATAGGAAACGGAAAGTGTGATAAAGAATTACTAAAGTATATAACTGAAGAAATAGATATTTTAGAAGATACCCCTGTTAATGAAAAATTAGGTTCAGCCAAAGTAGTTTCTATTCTCTGTGAACAAGATGGGAACATAAATTGTGTTCTTTTATTTAGTTATATTGGAGATTTAAATGATAATTTTGAGAAATTTAAAATTATAAAAGACTACCTAACACTGTACTATTTAAAATAAATCAGTAATGTTTAAGTTTAAAAGCAAGCTCATAAAGGGTATTAACTAAAAAGTACTGGAGAAAAACAATAATTAAAATAACAATTAGTGGAGCAATATCAATACCACCAAAAACAGTAGGTATTTTTCTTCTTATTATTCTATAAACTGGTTCAGTGGCATTTCTTAAAAATCTTACAACTGGATTGTGTGGGTCAGGATTAACCCATGAGATTAAAGCTGAAATTATTACAATCCACATATAAACAGTTAAAGCGATGTCTAATATTTTAGACACCGCCTCAATTAAATTTGCAAGTACAAACATTTTAAATTAATCTTCAAAAGGATAATCAACTAACTCAATGATAGCCATTTCTGCACTATCACCGATTCTCTTTTTAGCAAGTTTGTAAATTCTTGTATAACCACCATTTCTTTCTTTGTAAAGTGGAGCAATCTCTTTAAATAACTTTTCTGCAGCAGCGTTATGTTGTTTCAATCTTGCATTAATTAGTCTTCTTGATGCAATAGTTTCCTTTTTAGCAAGAGTTATCAATTTTTCTATAAATGGTCTTAATGCTTTAGCTTTTGGAAGTGTAGTTTCAATTCTTCCATTATTTATTAAAGCCACTGCTAAATTTACAAATAAAGCTTCTCTCTGTTCTTTAGGTCTATGAAAACTTTTTGTTTTCACTCTATGGCGCATTTCCCTTTACCTCTTTTTTATTTTTCAGATGCTGGACTTGGTGCCAATTCTAATCCCAATTGAGCTAAAGCATCTTTTATTTCTTTTAAAGATTTTCTTCCAATACTTTTAGCCTCTTTCAAATCTTCTTCAGTCATTTTAACAAGGTCACCAATTGTATGTATTCCTAATTTTTTCAGTGTGTTTGTAGCCCTTGAAGAAATTTCCAATTCTTCAATAGCTAAAGACAACTTGTCTTCCTCTATTTTTGAACCAAATATTTCTGGTTCTGCCTTTTTAACTACCTGTATTTTCTTAACTGTTGGAGATAATAACAAGTTGAAATGTTCAATTAGTAAATTTGTAGCTTTTGTTAAAGCTTCATCTGGAGTAATAGTTCCATCTGTTGTAATTTCTAAAATTAATTTATCGTAGTTAGTTTTGTCTTCTACCCTTGTTGGCTCAACGTGGAATGTACATTTTTTTATAGGAGAAAAAGAAGTATCCATAGGAATCCAACCAATTTCAGTTGGTTTTTCCATTTCTTCAACCATAACGTATCCACGGCCCTTTTCTATTTTCAATTCCATCTGTAGTTTTGTATTTCCATCTACAGTAGCAATGTAAATGTCTGGATTAACTATTTCTATTCCAGGAGGTACTTTTATATCCTTTGAATAAATTTTCCCTGGCCCCTGGAACTCTAAAATTGCAAAATCTTTTTCAACACCTTCTTCCATTCTAAACTTTATCTGTTTTAAATTAAGAATTATTTCTGTAACATCTTCAACAACACCATCTATTGTAGAAAACTCGTGGGATACACCTAAAATTTTAGTAGCAGTAATAGCTCCACTTTCAAGGGAAGATAGTAAAACCCTTCTTAATGCATTACCAATAGTTATTCCATAGCCTTTTTCCAATGGTTCAACGTATAACTTTCCATATGTGTCTGTTTTACTGCTTTGGTCCCAATAAATCTTTGTTGGTGTAATAAATTCTAAAAAAGGCATATGCTTTTTTACCTCCTAATTACATTGAGTAAAACTCAATAATGTACTGAACCTGTATAGGTATCTCTAATTCTATTTCTTCAGGAATTTCTAAAACTTTTCCTCTAAAATTATCTTTATCTAATTCCAACCATGAAGGGATAGACCTTGGGTCTCTTTCTGCAAGATTTTCTTTAAATAAAGGAGAGTTCTTACTTCTTTCTTTTAGCTCAATAATATCTCCAGCATTTATCCTGTAAGATGGGATATCAACTTTCTTTCCATTTACCAAGAAATGTCCATGCTTTACTAATTGTCTTGCTTGCATTCTTGTTTTGGCAAATCCTAATCTATAAACAACATTATCTAATCTTCTTTCTAAAAGCTGTAATAAAACCACACCTGTGTTTCCTGCAGATTTTGCAGCTTCATCAAAATATTTCCTAAATTGTTTCTCTCTAATTCCACCGTACAGGTATCTTAATTTTTGCTTTTCCTGTAAACGGACAGCGTAGTCAGATAACTTTTTTCTACCCTGCAATCTTCCGTGCTGTCCCGGTGGAAATTGTCTTTTCTGGAATGATTTTAAATCACCACCTACAAATGTTCCTAATCTTCTACTTACTTTAGTTAATGGTCCTATATATCTTCCCATAAATTAAACCCTCCTTTTACTTGGTGGACGACAACCATTGTGAGGTATAGGAGTTACATCTTTAATAACCTTTATATTTAAACCAGCTGCCTGAAGAGTTCTTATAGCAGATTCTCTGCCAGAACCTGGCCCTTTTACCCATATTTCTATATCTTTTACTCCATATTCATCCATTGCTTTTTTAGCCACCTTTTGTGCTGCCACCTGAGCCGCATAAGGAGTACTTTTTCTCGTACCTTTAAATCCTTCTGTTCCACCAGAAGCCCACGTCAATACATTACCTTCTTTATCTGTAATAGTGATAATAGTATTGTTAAAAGTTGCCTGAATATGAGCAATTCCGTAAGGAACTGTCTTTTTTACTTTTTTAGCTGTTGACTTTCTTCTTTTTTTAGCCATAATTCCTCCGTACTTTTAATAACTTTTTAGAAGAAAATTATCTTCTTTTTCTTCCTCTACGTGTTTTTGCATTTGTTTTTGTTCTCTGTCCCCTTACAGGCAATCCTTGTCTGTGTCTTATTCCTCTATAGCAACCCATATCCATAAGCTTTTTAATAG
>JALSSE010000255.1 GCA_026984415.1 Hydrogenothermaceae bacterium
GGCTTTTATCTGAGGGTTTCCTTCGTATAGTTTTCTTTCTTCTTTTATCTCATCTTTACTCATTTTTATGTTTTCTTCAAAATCAAATTTCCTGTAAATAAAATCAATTATTGCTATTGGTATTGACAAAAGTGTAAATGCCAGTAATAAAATCATCGTGTACTTAATCATATAGTAGCCTTCCTGATAAACAGGAACATAGGCAAGCCTTAAAACATCTGAAAATAAAACCTTCAAAATAAATAAAGCTATGACTGTTGCAACTGAGAGTTTTAAAAGATTCCTAACAAGTTCAAAAAGTGTTTTTAAAGATACAAGTCTTTTCAATCCGGAAACTGGATTTATCTTATCTAATTTTGGAGCTAATGGTTTTAAGGTAAAAATAAATCCGAACTGGGCTACATTTGAAACTATTCCAGTAACTAAAAGGAACATAAAAATAGGTAAAACAAGAATACCCAATGTCTTCAAAGAATAAACAACAAACTCATGGTTTAAGCTCGGTATTAAATTTCCTGCATTTGAGAAAGTAAATCTGTAATATTCTAAAGAACGGTGGAAAGCAAAGGGAATATAAAAAAGTAAAATTAAAGAAATAACCATCAATGTTGCAGATATTGGAATATCCTGACTCTTTGCAACCTGTCCTTCTTCCTTTGCTTTTTCACGCCGACGGGGTGTGGCTTTCTCCGTTTTGCTTGGGTCTTTTGCCATCTATCCACCTGTTCCAATATGGGTTATTACTTTTATATAATCTTCGGACAATCTTGACAGCAGTGAAATAGATAGATAAACAAGTGTTGAAACCCCAATTGAAAGGGCAGCAAGCCCAACAAAAATCTGTAAGGGTAGTCCAACTATAAAAACGTTAATCTGTGGTATCAGCCTGTTAATCAAAGCAAGGCTTACATTAATTATGAATAAAATAAGTGCAAAAGGAAAAGCTATCTGAAAACCAATTAAAAATAAAAGTGCTGATTTCTGTATTAAAAATTGCCATATTCCGTTGTTAAATTCAAAATTATATATTGGCATAAATTTAAAACTCATTATAAGTCCGCCAATTATAAATTTGTAGCTTCCTGATACAAAGAAAATTAAATAAAAAATCAGTATAAAAAACCTGTCTAAAACAGAAATCTGACCAAAGGTTGGGTCAAAAACATTAACAATTGTTAATCCCATAAAATAACTGATAATTTCCGCTGCATAAGAAAAAGCTGATATAAATATGTTAACTAATAATCCTAATAAAAACCCAATCAAAAGTTCTTTTAAAATATTTAAAGCAATAGAAAAAAGAGTAAGATTTTGCGTTGATATGCTTATATCCATTAGAGAGCCAATGTAAAAAGAAAAGGCAACTACTAAAAAAATCCTTACATTTAAAGGTATCATACCTGTGTTTAAAAGGGGAAAACTTAAAAATATTCCTATAATCCTTGTAAATATAAAACCTATCGCAATGGCATGTTCAGGGGTTATTAAAGGGGTCATTTTAAGTTAGCATTGTAATTATATTTTGGTATAACTCTTTAGTGTAATCTACAATTTTTATAAACATCCACGAGCCAAAAATTATCATTGCTATAATTGTTGCAACAATTTTTGGTATAAAGGTAAGTGTCATCTCCTGAATCTGGGTTGCAGCCTGAAAAATACTTATTAAAACACCAACAACAAAAGCTGTTAGAATAACAGGAGCCCCAACAAGTAAAGCAGTAAAAAGCATACCCTGTACTAATGTAATAGCCGCATCTATTGTCATTTATAACTCTCCACAAGTGCTTTTATTAAAAGTTCCCATCCTCCTGCCAAAATGAATAAAATTAGTTTAAAAGGCAAAGAAATTAACATTGGAGGAATCATCATCATACCCATTGACATCAAAATACTGGCAATCAGTAAATCTATTATTAAAAATGGTAAAAATATTACGAAAACAACCTCAAAGGCGGTTTTAATTTCACTAATCATAAACGCTGGAATTAAAGTAGATAGATTTACTTCTTCTGGAGATTTTGGTTTTTCATTGGCAATGTCTATAAAAAGTTTTAAATCTTCTTTCCTTGTATTTTCAATCATAAATTTTTTTATTGGAATTTTTGCAGATTCTAAAGCTTCCATATCTCCAACTTCTTTTTTTAGGTAAGGCTGGATTGCTTTTGTATTTATGTCTTCAAAAACTGGTTTCATTATAAAGAATGTTAGGAAAAGTGAAAGGGCTATTATCACCTGATTTGGTGGAGTTTGGGGAATTCCAAGTGCATGCCTTAATAAAGAAAGGATAATTACAATCCTTGTAAAAGATGTAACTGTGATTAAAATTGCAGGGGCAATGCTGAGGATTGTTATCAGAAATAGTATTTTTAGTGTAATGTCAAGGTTGTTTAACTGTTTTAATGTATCC
>JALSSE010000256.1 GCA_026984415.1 Hydrogenothermaceae bacterium
TTTTATCTTTTTAACTTTTTTAATAAAATCTTCTTTTTTTTCTTCAAATAGTACTTCATTTATACGAGAGCTGTACTTACATTCAAGATTTTTTACTTTTTTATAACTTTTATACAGGTTTAAGTAAATGAGAGGTATCTCCAAATCAGACCTGTTGAACTTTTTTAAATTAAATAAATTTTCTTTAAAATCATAAGATATAAAGCCAACTCCGTAGAGTTTTTTCTTTTTTATAAACTTCTCAATTATTGGGATAGGATTGTCTGTTTTTATTTTTTTGTTTGAAATTGAAAGTGTCTTCTTACTGTACCTTATTTTAAAAACAGGTTTTTCAAATAAAAAAATTCCTTCTTCATTAAACCAGCCATTTTTCTGGGAATATAAATATATTTTATCTTCCAATTTATACCTTGTTTCTTAACAGCTTGTAAAAAGAGATAATTCCTACAAATACCGCTAAAAATAAAGAAAATTCTCCATACTTTTCTTTTTCTGCTATAAAAAATATTCCAGAGGAGATTAAAAGTCCAATAAACAGTATAGCTAAAACTAATTTGTTTATCTGAGTGTTAAAAAATTTTTGTAAATAATCTAATTCTTTGAATAAAACATTTATGGTTATTTTTTCCCTTAAAATCAGTTTGTAAAACTTTTGAAGTTCAAAAGGAATATTGTAGTAAATGTGTAGCATTGTACGGAATTCATCTTTTTTTTCTTTTAGATAATCAAGGGCTGATTTTTCTATAAACTTTGAAAGTCTTTCTGTTAAATTATATTCAGGATAAATTGTTCTTACAGTTCCTTCTAAATTAATTGTTGTCTTTCCAAGGTATGCAAGCTCAGTTGGAAGTTTTAAATTATTGGTTTTTACTATCTCCAGTAATTCTAAAACCATCTCTTTTAAATCTAATTTTTCAAGAGGTTTGTTGTGGTATTTTTCTAAAAAAACTTCAATTTCAGCCTGAAACCTGTCTATGTTGGTTTTTGGGGTAATCATTCCAAGACCTTCGTAAAAGTTCATTGCAAGATTTATATCTAATGTTGTAACTGCAATGATATGCTCGTAAAGTAACTTTTTCTTTTCCCTTGTTAACCTTCCAACCATACCAAAATCTATACAGGCAATTCTTCCATCATACATAATAAACAGGTTTCCCGGGTGTGGGTCTGCGTGGTATATTCCATCAATAAAAACCATTTTAAAGTATGCATCTGTCAGTTTTTCAGCAATTTCCTTTAAGCAAAAACCTAATTTTCTTATTTCTTCCTTTTCACTTATTTTTATCCCATCTATAAATTCTGTAACAAGTATATTTTTATTTGAGATTTTAGAAAAACATTTTGGAATGTAAAAGTAAGGATGGTTTTTAAAATTGTTTCTGAAAATCTGAATATGGTTTGCCTCTATTTCAAAATTTGCCTCCTGTAGAGTAACAAATTTAAATTCTTTGATAAAGCCTGTTAAATCAATGTCCCTTACAGTTTTTGAGTGTCTTTCCAAAAAAGACGCTATAGCAAGTAAAAGCTCTGCATCTAAATTAACAATTTCTTCTAAATTTGGTCTTTTAACTTTGACAGCAACCTTTTCCCCTGACTGTAAAAATGCTATATGAACCTGAGCAATTGAAGCAGAGGCAATTGGTTTTGGGTCTATATATGCAAAAATTTTGTCTAAATCTTTTCCGTAATTTTTTTTTAAAATTTCCTGAATAACTTCAAACTCAATAGGTTTTGCTTTATCCTGTAATTTTACAAGTTCCTCAATTATACTGTTGGGAACTAAATCTGGTCTTGTACTTAAAACCTGTCCTAATTTAATAAAAGAAGGTCCTAATTTTTCAAGGGCTTCTCTTATTTTCCTTGGTTTTGCACCTTCTTCAACCTCTAATCCAAAAAGCAGTTTGAAGTATTCATAAGCATTGTAAAAACCTAATTTAGACAGGGTAAGACTGATTTCATGAAACCTTTTTATAAGTCTTAACTTTTTTTTAATCATAATTTATTAAACAACAGAAACATTTTGCTCCTGAAGTAATTCCTTCATCTGGGTTGCCACATTCCTTATTTCCCACTGGGCATGTGGTTCTGTTCTTTTTGTTATGAAATCTTCTAACCAGCTTAATGTTCCAGACACAACGATTGTTGTTTTTCTTCCGTGGGGTAAAACAAACCTTGCATCTTCTCTTTTTATTTTAAAGTAATGAACCAGAGTATCATAAATCATCTCTGAAAACTCATCTGTAATTTTTATCAAATCTTCTGCTGTTATATTTTCTTCAGGAATTTTAAAATCTGAAACCCTTCTTTTTATTATTTCAAATGCCTTTTCTTTAATTTCAGAACTCTGTAATAAATCTAAAGAATCTCTCAGATATTTTTCAATATTTTTTAAATCTTCAA
>JALSSE010000257.1 GCA_026984415.1 Hydrogenothermaceae bacterium
CAGGTAAAATGTTAGGTTTTTTGAAAGAAGAAAATATAATAGAGCTTCCTATTTATGAAGAAACTGAAGATGATAAATACGCTTCAAGGGAATTAATCGTTCACCGTGAAATTTATAAAAAAACAGATGCAAAAGCTGTAATACACGCCCACCCAATAAATGCAGTTGCTTTAACATTCATTTTAAACGATTACTTTATTCCAATTGATTCTGAAGGTGAACTTTTCGTAGGAAAAGTTCCTATTATTCAGGTTGAAAACCCAAGCGGTTCAAAAGAGTTAGCAGAGGTAGTTCCAAAGACTTTTAATAAAGAAAAAACAGATTTTGTTTTAGTTAAAACCCACGGTTCTTTTATAAAAGCTGATTCTTTAAATACAGCTTTAAGGTACACATCAGATTTAGAATACTGTGCAAAAGTATACAACCTTGTCCAGAACTTAAAACGTTAAAAAACAGTTATTTAAGAAAGAAATATACATATTTAATTCCTCAATTTTAAATCTTCATAAAAGTATTAGAAAATATTAATAATATTAACAATAATGGAGGTTTAAAATGAAGAAGGGAATTTCTTTACTTTTAGCAGGCTTAGTATCTTTTAATTTTGCAATGGCTGAAGAAGGACATGTTGAAGAAAGTTATTCTAAAGAAATGAAAAAAAATATTGAATTTTCTATTGATTACTGGGTTGCTTTTCCATCTGGAAATTTAAGATTAAATACAGGAAAAATAACTAAAAAAGAGGATTTAAATTTTGACAAAGCTAAAGATTTCGGAGGAAAGATTTTATTTAAAGGTGAAGAATATAAACTTCCTAATATAGTTTTTACATATACTCCAATTGAATATGAAGGGGAAGGTGTAGCAGGCAGAGATTTAACCTTTAAGCATATTACTGTTGATGCTGGAAAAGAATTTAAAGCCAAAGAGGAAACAGTTAACTACGATATTGGTGCATTATGGGATATAGGACATTTAAAAGAAAAAACAGAAGATAGATTAGATGTAAGAGCTGGTATTAGTTTAAGATACATTGATTATAAGTTTGAAATAGAAAGTGAAACTAAAAAAGATGAAATAAGTGATACAAAGTTAATACCAATGTTAGATATGGAAGCAGAAGTGGAAGTTCTTCCTATAAACTACAACTTAACTGCAGAAATTATTTTAGAACTACAATCTTATATGTGGGATGGAAAGTTTGCATTTGATTTTATTGATTCTGTAAGGGTTAACTATCAAAGGGCATTTATAGAAGCTGGATATAGGGTTTTTAAATCTAAACTTGATTTTGACGGAGTAGTTTCTAAGGCAAATGGAGCTGGCGGATTTTTAAGTGGAGGAATTATGTTTTAATTTTTTTTAACAAAAATTGTTTCTTTTAAAAATTCCATAAGTTTTTCTTTTTGTTCAACTAAAGAGTAGTTCATATCGTTTAACATCCAATCTAAAGAGGTTGAGAGAATAGAACCTATAAAAATCCTTACAATAATATCAGGGTCTAAATCTTTTATATCACCTTTCTTTATACCATCTTCAATAATCTTTTTTATTTTCTTTTTGTAAGAAGTTATAACTTCTTTAAGTTTTTTTCTTTTTTTAGAACCGTCTAAATATATTTCATCAGAAAAAACTACCCGTGGAAGTATTTTTGTCTTTTCTATTAACTCTAAATGGTGTTTGTATAATAAGGACAATTTTTCTTCAGTTGTTTTTCCTTTTTTTGCGTTTGTTACAATGTCTGATAAAATCTCTTTTAAATTATCTAAAAAATAAACGATTATTTCTTCTTTATTTGGAAAATATTTGTAGATTGCCGGTTGGGATACTCCCAATCTTTTTGCAATTTCTACTGTAGATACACATATAAAACCATGTTCAGAAATTATATCAACTATTATCCAGAAAATTTCTTCTTTTCTTTCTTTTATTGGCTTTCTTACCTTTGTCATCTTTCTCCTTTACGATTTGGCAGCAGCCATTTTTTTATTTTTAATATAGTTTTCCAATTCTATTACAATAGGTGCAGCAACATATATAGAAGAATAAGTACCTACTACTATACCTATTATTAATGCAAGAGAGAATCCTTTTAGAGATTCTCCTCCAAATAAATATAAAGCAATTACAGAAAATAGTGTAGTTCCTGATGTTATTATTGTTCTTGATAAGTTCTCATTAATACTCTGGTTAATTAGATTTACTAAATTTTTTCTTCCCCTTAACCTTAAATTTTCTCTAATTCTATCAAATACAATTATTGTATCGTTTAATGAGTATCCTAAAACAGTTAAAATTGCAGCAATTACAGATAAATTAACTTCTTCTCCTAATAAAGAGAAAAATCCAAGTGTTATTATTGCATCGTGGAATAGAGGTACTACTGCTGCTATTGCAAAA
>JALSSE010000258.1 GCA_026984415.1 Hydrogenothermaceae bacterium
TCTTTTCTTCTCTTCTTCTATGTACTCTTTCAATCTTTTATATGTTTCTTCATCAATTTCTGTAAAGTTTGTAATTTCCCCTGCAAAACCAATTGCCCTTAACTTGTCAGCAACTTCTTCAAAAGGGATATTTAATTTGTGGTATATGTCATATACTTTATAACCTTCTTTTTTCTCTTCTACTACCTCTTCTTCCTGTTCCTCTTCTTCTTCTGTTTCAAACATACTTCTCAATAAATCTGCAAGGTCTTCATCTATTTTTTTAGATGCAGATTTTATACTTTTTCCTGTTATGCTATTAATTTCTTCTATAAGTTCCTTTGAACTTACATTTAACTCTTTTGCCAAATCAGATATTTTAATGTCAGACAATTAACATTACCTCCTAACTAACTCTAAATATTGTTTAATTAAATTTTTTAATTTTATACCAAACTTGTTTTCAGGGACAAAAACAATCCCTACATTTTTTTTACCGAGGAAAGAACCTATCTGCTCCTTTGTAAATAAAATATAATAATCGCCTTTAAACAGTTCTAAAATATGCCTTTTCGTTCTGTCTGCTATATCCTCTGCAATTATTAAAAATCCCTTTTTTCCTTTTTCAATTTCTTCTTTTGAGCTTTCATAACCTATTTTAATTATTCTACTTCTCCATCCTAACTGGATAAGCTGAACAATCTGTTTTTCCAGTTGTTTTATCACTTTTTCCTTTTCTATTCCAAAATTCTTTTTTATAACTTTTTCCTTTTTTACCAAACATTCAGGACAGATATAAAATCCTCTTTTTCCTTTTGTCTTTAATATATCTAATTCTTTATTCTCTTTTATGAACCTTATCAGATTAGATTTTTCACTTTTTTTTTACAAATAATACAGGTTCTTTCCATTTAAATTATTTACCCTTGTTTAAAGGTAGCTTTTGTATTCTTTCAAAATCCTCTTCGCTTAAAATATCTATATGCCAGCCAGTTAATTTATTTGCAAGTTTTGCATTTATACCTTGTTTTCCAATAGCCAGAGATAGTTCTTCCTTTGGAACGGCAACTTCTATTCTTTTTTCATTTTTCAGTAATCTCCATTTTGTTGGATGGGCAGGGGATAACGCCCTTAACACGAATTTTGCAGGGTCTGGGTCCCATTCTATTACGTCTATTTTTTCTCCAGAAAGTTCATTTGATACGTTTTGTATTCTTCTACCTTTCAGCCCAACAACAACACCAACAGGGTCTATATTTTTATCCTTTGAATAAACAGCAACTTTTGCCCTTTCACCCGGTTCTCTTGCTATTGCCTTTATCTCAATTTCCCCTTCCTGTATTTCAGGAATTTCTATTTCTAAAATTCTTCTTAAAAAGTTTGGATGTGTTCTTGAAAGTATTATTATTGGTGGTTCGTAGGTTTTTATAATTCTTTTTAATTTTCCTTTTTCATAAACTGGATAACTTGTGTCTTTTGAAACTTTTAAAATTAAAGCCCTTATTCTATCACCAACTTTGTATTTTTCTTTTTTTATCTGTTCTTCTTCTGGAAGTATCCCTTCAACTCTTCCAAGGTCAACAATTATGTCATTACCTTCAAATCTTCTTACAGTTCCTGTAACAATTTTATCTTCTAAATTTTTAAACTCTTTATACAGGATATTCCTTTCTACCTGTGAAACTTTTTGAGAAATCACCTCTTTTGCTATATTAACGGCAATTCTTCCTAATTCTTCTAAAGATAAAGGGACTTCAATTTCTTCTCCCGGTTGAACGTCTGGCTTATATTTCCTTGCCTCTGTCAAAGATATTTCAGCCCTCGGATTTGAAACAAATGGGGAAACTTTTTTTCTTAAATAAACTTTTAGTTCGTCATTTTCTTTATCAAAAACAACCCTTACATTATTTTTATACCCGTACTCTTTTCTTACAGCTGATAAAATACCTTCTTTTAGTGCTTTTTCAATAACTTCTTCTGGTACATTTTTTTCTTTTGCTACTGTTTCTATAACATTTTTTAATTTAACTGACATTTCTTTCTCCTACATTTCCAGTTTAGCTTTAGAAATTTCCTCATAGGGAATTTCTATTTTTTTACCTTCTTCTTCTATTGTAACTGTGTCTTTTTCTATACCTTCTAATTTTCCTTTAAATACATTTTTCTCATCAATTGGGCATTTTGTAACTATTTTAATGTTTCTTCCTTTAAATATTTCAAATTCTTCTTTATGTTTTAACTTCCTTTCTAACCCCGGTGAAGAAACTTCTAAAACATAAGAAGAAGGTATTAAATCTTCTACATCTAACAATGCACCTATTCTTCTGCTTACCCATTCACAATCTTCAATAGATGTTCCTTCTGGATTGTATATAAAAATCCTTAATGTAGGGTTAGCCCCTTTTGTTAGCTCAATATC
>JALSSE010000259.1 GCA_026984415.1 Hydrogenothermaceae bacterium
TAAGAAGTTAAAAATTTATGCATTAGCAACAGACCCAATATACATAGGAACAGGTGGATATAACATAGGACGAGTTGATAATACTATAGTCAGAGACCCTATAACTAATATTCCTAAAATTCCTGGTAGCAGTTTAGCTGGAACCTGGAGATATTATGTGGTTTTAGAGACTTTAAAAGATATAAAAGATAAACAACCAGATTGGCAAGATATTAAAAATGAAAATGGCGACACAATCGGAGAAAAATTAGAAAATTACGATTGGAAAAATTTACCTTCATCAGATATTAAACTTTCCAGTTGGAAAAGATTTGTGGGTAATCAAATAATGAGAATTAAATGTGCTGGACAAGATGATACCCCTGATAAAAATAGTGATAGTGAAGAAAACACTGGACACTGTGGACACTGCATAGTCTGTAAAGGATTTGGTTTTTCTAAAAGAGATATTAGCTGGCAGGGAATGATATTTTTTAGTGATTTAAATGTTTTGTTTTTTCCGGTTTTTACTTTTAAAGGGACAAGATGGATAACAACATCTTCTAAATTAAAAGAAATAGGCATAGAAAAGACTGCACCATCTGAAAATAAAATAAGAACTAAACAAGGTGATGAGGGACACTTAAATTTGGGCTGGCTATATTTAGAAGTAGAAGGGCAACATGGTATTGAAGATAATAAAATAAATGACTTTGATTTTGAAAATTTCAAATTAACACCTGAGGATATAATCATTGTTCCTGAAGACTTATTCTCTCACATAGTTAACTCTAACCTTGAAGTTAGAACTTCCGTTTCAATAGACCCAATAACAGGAGCTGCAAAAGAAGGAGCACTATTTACATCAGAAGCAATTCCAAGAGGAACAATATTTTATGGTGAAATAAGAATTTTTGATAAGAAAGGATTTGAAGATTTAGAAGAAAAACTCAAACCCCTTCCTGAAACTGAGGAATTACGACAGGCATTAGACGACAGTAAACATTTTTATGAAACCCTTGGAATTGGTGGAATGACTACAAGAGGATTTGGAAGATTGAAGATAGAGCTAATACCTCAACAGGAGGGAGACAATGGATAATATAGAAACCTTAACAAGTAAAAAAGCATATGAGATAGTTAATAAAATACATCAATCTTCAGATAAGAGTAAATTAAAAAATCTTATAGATAAGGCTTTGGGAGTTTTATCAAACAATGGGGTTTATGCATATTATGTTTATATAATTTCTCAAAAGTCTAAAGAAGCTACAGAATTATTTTTAGACAATTTAAAAGAAATTTTTGATGTAATTGATAACTATGACCCTTCAGATAAGGAAAACTATTTCCAAAATACTTCTCAAGACATCCACAAACTCTTATTTTTAAAACAGCTTTTAGAAAAAACTCTAATTTACGCAAGATACCACGCTAAAGCCTTAGGAGATTAAAATGTGCTGGTATAAATTAGTTTTCAAACAAAAACAACCTATACATATAGGAAAATTTGAATGGGGAGTGGTTTCAGAAACAGAAATTTTCATTCCCGGCTGGACAATGTGGGGAGCTTTGGTAAATGCTTATATAATAAAAAATAAAGCTAAAGATAAAAATGAAATCCAAAAAATCCAGAAAGATTTTGAAACTATAACAAACTTTTTTCCTTCATTTGATGGTGAGACCGTATTAGAACCAAAGTATAAAGATGGCAAATTCTATTTAGAGGATTATTCAGAAGAAGAATTTAGATACAAATATGTAAAAGCAGATTTTAAAACAGCAGTAGAACCAATCTCAAGAAAAGCAAAAGATGAACATCTTTATGAGTTTGAATATATAATTCCCGAGTTTTACTGGATAGGGTTGATTAAAATTGAAAATGAAGAAATCAAAAATTTCTTTGAGGGAAAAAAACTTGAAATCTTTATTGGTGGAGACACCAAATACGGATATGGATTATTGAAATTAGAAGATTCTAAAGAAGCTAAAAATGAAGATTTAGAAAATTGGAATTTAAGTAACGGTGGAAAACCAAACAATAAAACCTTAAAAAATTTTTTAGAGTTTGAAACAAATATAAAATTTGAAGGAGAGCTAAAACTAATACCTGAACTTGACTTTAGACAAAACACACCAGTTTTAACAGATGCCAGATATTTTATAAATGTAGGAAGCACGGTAGATAGCAGTATAAATATATCTTCTTACAAATTATATAAAGGAAAATTTATAAAAAATGCTAACAGCCCTTAAAGACATTGGGAAACTGCTTTTAGAGAAGGAAAACAAACAGCCGTTGGACATTCTAATAGAAAATCCAGACAGCAACGGCAGTTATAAGATAGTCTGGGTTTTAGAGTTTGATAAAGATTTAAACTTTACAGGAATTACTCAAGAAGACTTCAAAGGAGAAA
>JALSSE010000260.1 GCA_026984415.1 Hydrogenothermaceae bacterium
TAAAAGATTGAAAGAGTATATAGAAGAAGAGAAGAAAAGAAAAGAAGAAGAAAAAGAGAGATTAGAAAAAGAGAAAGCAGAAAAATTAAAAGTTAAAGAAAAAATAGAAAAACCTAAAGAAGAACCTAAAAAAGAAAAAACTGAAGAAATTAAAAAACCTAAACCTGCACCTAAACCTGAAACTATATCTAAAAAAGAAAAAGAAGAAGCTGAAGCTTTAAGAAAATTATTAGGTCAGCCGGCAAAGAAAAAAAGAAAGAAAAAGAAGAAAAAAGAGGTTGTACAGGAAACAGCTGTTAAAGAAGAGCAGGAAGAAGAAATTAAAATTGTATCAATTCCTGAAGTTATTACAGTTAGAGAACTTGCAGAAATGCTAAATCTTCCTGTAAACCAGATTTTAGCTGATTTATTACAGAGAAATATACTTGCAACAGTTAACCAGACTATAGACCCTCAAATTGCAGTTGAAATTGCAGAAGAACACGGATTTTTAGCAGAAGTAGAAAAGAAAGAGGAAGTTTCTGCTGTTGAGGAATTGTCCGAAGAAGAACAAACAAAAATTGAAGAAGAAGGAGAAGGTAATTTAGTAGAAAGACCACCAATAGTAACTGTTATGGGACACGTTGACCACGGAAAAACTACACTCCTTGATACTATAAGAAAAACAGACGTTGCAGCAAGAGAAAAAGGTGGAATAACACAGCATATTGGTGCTTATAAAATTAAATTACCTAATGGAAAAGAAATTACATTTTTAGATACCCCAGGACACGAAGCATTTACAACATTAAGGGCAAGAGGTTCAAAAGTTGCTGATATTGCTGTTTTAGTCGTTGCTGCTGATGACGGGGTTAAACCTCAAACTGTAGAAGCTATAGACCACGCAAAAAATGCAGGATTACCGATAATTGTAGCAGTAAACAAAATAGATAAACCTGGTGCAGACCCTGAAAGGGTTAAAAGAGAACTATCCCAGTATGGATTAATTCCAGAGGAATGGGGCGGAGATACAATATTCGTTCCAGTATCTGCAAAAACAGGGCAGAATATTGATGAACTCCTTGAAAACATTCTTTTAGTTGCTGAAATTTTAGATTTAAAAGCCAATCCAAATAGACCAGCAGTTGGTACAGTAATTGAATCAAAATTAGACCCTCAAAGGGGACCAGTTGCAACAGTCTTAATCCAGACAGGAACTTTAAAAGTTGGGGATTACTTCGTTGCAGGCTATACATGGGGAAGAGTAAGGGCTATGTTTGATGAAAGGGGAAATAAATTAAACGAAGCTGGTCCCGGAACTCCAGTTGAAATTCTTGGATTTAATGATGTTCCTCAGGCTGGTGATAAATTTATAGTTAAGTCTTCTGAAAAAGAAGCAAGACAGGTAGCTGAAGAAAGGAAAGAAAAACTAAAAGAAGAAATGTTAGCAAGAAAAGGAAGATTACATTTAGAAAATTTAAAAGATGTAAAAGAAGTAAATATTATATTAAAGGCAGATGTTCAGGGTTCTTTAGAAGCTCTTAAAAAATCAATTGAAGATTTAAATGAAAAATTTGAGGATGTTTCTATAAACATAATCCACAGTGGAATTGGAGCAATTACAGAAAGTGATGTTATGCTTGCAGCTGCTTCAAATGCAATAATTATTGGGTTTAATGTAAGACCAGATGCCACAGCAAGAAAAGTAGCAGAAGAAGAAGATGTTGATATAAAAGTTTACGGAATTATTTACGATGTTATTGAAGATTTAGAAAAAGCCCTAAAAGGTATGTTAGAACCTGTTGAAAAAGAAGTATTCCTTGGAACGGCAGAAGTTAAGGAAATATTCAGAGTTAAAAATGTTGGAACAGTTGCAGGTTGTATTGTTACAGAAGGAGTTATAAAAAGAAACGCAAGGGCAAGACTTGTAAGGGATGGAATAGTCATATACGACGGAGAAATAAACTCTTTAAAAAGATTTAAAGAAGATGTTAAAGAAGTTTCTAAAGGCTATGAGTGTGGTCTAACACTAAAAGACTTTAACGATATAAAACCGGGAGACATTATAGAAGCATACGAAATAAAAGCTGAAAAAGAAGAATGAAATTAAAAGATACAGAATTTAAAGAAATAAAAAATGATAGCAATTTTAGAGTAGTTGAAATATTTAGAACAGTTGAAGGTGAAGGTAGATGGGTAGGTTTACCTATTACCTTTATAAGATTAGAAGGATGTAATTTAAGATGTGAATGGTGTGATACCCCTTATTCATATAACGGTTTTAGTTATAAAGAGTACCCTTTAGATGAATTGTTTAAGATTGTTGAAAGATTTGGACTTAAAAGGGTATGTATAACAGGTGGAGAACCCTTTTATTCAAGGAATTTACCTTTACTGATAAAAAAATTTT
>JALSSE010000261.1 GCA_026984415.1 Hydrogenothermaceae bacterium
TTTTAAAAGAGATAATTGATGTAAGTAAAGCATTTGAACGTGTTAAACTTGAACAGGTTATTATTATTTATGGAAAAAGAAAATATAAAGAAGATTATGTATTTTTAACAGGTGAAAATTGGAATTTAGAAATCAAAATAATTAGTAATTCCTCAAAGTCTTTAGCTAATAAGCTTAATACCATTCCAATTTACTTGGATAATTACAAAATAAAAATTTTAGAAAAAATTTTAGAAAATTCCGTATTATTGGGAGGTATATCTAAAACTTCCAGAGGTTTGCCTTTCCAAAGAAAAATTTCTAAAAATGGAAAATTTCCGATTTTAAGAGGAAAAAACATAAAAAAATATGCTATTCATGGTGAAGTTGATAAAATCAATTTATCTAAAGAAGAATTAGAAAAAAAGAAAATTAAAGAAATTCTAAAACCCAAAATAGTTTCTCAAAATATCGTTGCTCATGTTATGAATCCATACGATAGAATTATTGTCATGGCTACCTTTGATAAAGAGGGAATTTTAACGTTAGATACAGTTATGAATACGTTCATTATAGATGATAAATTTAGTTATCAATATATTCTTGCACTTTTAAATTCAAGATTGGCTGAATGGTATTTTTATTGGTTTGTTTATAATAGAGCAATTAGAACTATGCATTTTGATAAATATTATATGGGAAAACTTCCTATAAAGAATATTTCTTTAGACCAACAAAAGCCATTTATAGAACTTGTAGATAAAATATTAGAGTTAACAGATAGGGAAGACTATGAAAACCGCCCAGACTTGCAAGCAAAAGTCAAGCAATACACAAACCAAATAGACCAGCTTGTATATAAACTCTATAACCTGACAGATGAAGAGATAGAAAGGATAGAGAGGAAGATAAAAAATTGAAGTAATAACTTTTAAGAGATAAGCAAATTCCATATATAATTTGTAAAGTTTAAAAATTTTACTTGCTATTGCAATAAAAATAATTTACAATAAATTTAACTTATAGGTTAAAAATGGCTAAAATTTTACTGATTACTGACGATAAGATATTTAGGGTATATATTTTGAAAAGTGTAGTTAAAGACATTGACAATTTAAAAGATAAAGTAGCCGTTAAAAAGATTAAATCAAATATAGCAAGATTGGCAGAGAGAATACCGAATAAGCCTGAAAAGTGGGAAAGTATTAAAGGCTGCGAAAATTTGTTTGAACTGAAGGTAAAACCGTATAGATTGGCTTGTTATGTAGAGGATATGAACATATTAATTCTCCATTTTTGGAGAGTTCAAAAAAATATGTCAAAACAAAAACGGGCTGATATTGAAAAAGCCTGTGAGATTGCAAAGGAGGTAAAAGATGATTTTAAAAGATTGGTTAGAAAAAGATAAATACGATGTAGATTTTATATACGAAGGTCTACTTTTAGATTTATCATACTACCTGAAACAGTTCATGCTTGAAAAAGGGCTTAACAAAAAACAGCTTGCGGAAAGAATGGGAGTTTCACCTGCATACATTACAAAAATTTTTAGTGGAGAAAACATATCCTTAAAAACTGTAGCAAAAATTTTATCAGCCCTTGAAGTAGATGCAGGAATACAGATAATAGATAGAGAAAAACTAAACTACAAGACAGCACCAAATAGGAATTTGTTTAAACTAATAAAAAATAACAGGGAAAAAGTAAATGAAAGTGAAGTTTTCACAACTGCAGCTTGAAGATATCCAGATTAAAAATTTTAGTTTAGAGGAAAATTTAGAAGGACAAAACAGGTTTAAGATAGATATAGATTTTGACCCAGTTATCGTTGAAACAGATAATGAAAAGTTTGATGGGCTTTTAGTCAATGTTAAAATTAACGATAGAGCAAGAAATGTAAAACTAAAGGCAAAAGTAGAAATTCTTGCTATTTTTAAATTTACTGAAGAATTAGATGAAGAAAAAAAGGCAAGATTACTTCTATACAATGGACTTTCTATTGTTTATGGTTTTGTTAGAGGAATAATTTTTCAAAAATGTTCATATCTTCCACCAAAAGATAGAATCATACCAAGTGTAAATATCGCCCAGTTAATTGAAGAAACTATACAAGTTAAAACAACCTCAAATTAAGTCTGTGTATATACCTGTGGTAAAATTTCTTCTCAGATACATATTTAGTTTTATAAATTCACAGATTTTATTGGAAATGTAAAATGAAAATAGTAATTGATATATCCAATGAAGAAAAGGCAAAACATTTAATTGATTTATTGAAAGATATTCCATATGCTAAAAAAATCCAAATAAAATCTGAAAAGAAAGAAGGGAAGCCTGATTTTGAATTCATTTCTGGAATATGGAAAGAAAGAGATAATACATTAGAAAGCATCAGAAAAAAAGCATG
>JALSSE010000262.1 GCA_026984415.1 Hydrogenothermaceae bacterium
AATTTCAGTATTAATTTACTGCATTGATGCAATTATTTTATACTATTTTCCCATACCTTTTTTAATACATAACAGAGGAGCTTTGACAGGATTTCAGGGAACTTTTTGGGAAACGGTTTGGTTGGCAAAAGCTGTTATGCTATTGCTTTTAACCTCTATCTCACTAAGATTTGATTTTAATATTTTTCCAAGAAAAAAATACCTTTTACTTATTTTTTATATCTTTTTAATAATAATAGAAATTATTACAAGAAGCAAAGCAGTATGGGTAGCATTAGGATTGATTAGTCTTTACCTTATTTTATCTAAATTTATTTTTAACTTCATATCATATAAAAAATTAGGATACAATTTCTACATAAAAGAAAAAATAATTTCTAAAATTCAAAATTTAAATATCGCTTTTTTAATACCTTTAATCTTAATTATTGGTATTACATTATATATAGCTAACAATTATATTTTGGAAAAACCAATAGTAACCACAGAAATGATTCAAGAAAAAATGCAAGAAGAAAGAGGTAAAGCATTTAGAATTGCTTTAGAATTACTAAAAAATAGTAACTGGTTAGGAGGATACGGATTTGGTTATATAGAAAGCTTTTTTTCCAGTTTTTATGATAGAGTTATAGGATTAGGAGCTGGAGTTAATATGTTATTTAACTCTTATCTGGATGTATGGATATCTGTGGGTGTTATAGGTTTAATTTATGTACTGGCATTACTTATAATATCTTTTAATCCAAAATATTTTTTTACAACAGTAATCCCTATCTATTTATTTACTACTGCAAATATTAGCCCATATATAGGGTCAGAATACTACTGGCTATTTTTAGGACTTTCCTTCGGATTGGCAAAATTATATAAAACAGAGGATACAACATAGTGGAAAAAAATAAATTAGCTTTTATTGCAACATCTTATATAAAAAAATACGATGGTGTTTCTGTTTATACAGAAAATCTGCTTCAAGAAATTATTAATCTTGTTAACAAAAAAAGAAAATATTTACGTATTGATGTTTATGTAAAGAAGGAGAGTTTAAATTTATTAAAATCAAGAATTAGTATTCCTGAAAATTTAGATAAGGGTATTTTAAACTTAAATTTTATTCCAGTTCAAGGTAATAATATAATTATAAGAACTTTTAATTTAACCAAACTTCTATATAAAAATGGCAAATATAACTTAGTATATATGGCAAATCCTATGCCTGTAATTTTCACTCCCGGACCTAAAATTAAAACAATACACGATTTTTCATTCAAAATAGTGCCTGAGTATTATTCTATTGTCAGTAAGCTATATTCTGATTTCCTAAGGAAAATAACTATAAAATTTGATGATGCAATAGGGTATATATCTGAATCTTCCAAAAAAGATTTTGAAAAATTTTACAATATATCTGAAAAAGATAAAAGATTTATATATCTTCCAAATGGTATACCATTTAAAATCCAAAAAATTGAAAGACCATCTGTTTTAGATATTGAAAAAAAATTCTCTGACAAAAATTTAAAAATTGTAGTTGTTGGAAGAATTAATAGACATAAAGGTTTCGATAGGATATTAGAATTTGTAAAATATGTTGATGAAAATTTTAATCAAAATACTTTCAAAAGCATACAAATCAATATAGTTGGAAAAAAGACAAAAGAAACTGAAAGTCTTATAAAGGATTATAAACCCCAAAATATACAGCTAAATTTTCTTGGTTTTTTACCGGATGAAGAACTAAATCAAATGTATCTCAATTCACATTTCTGTTTCTTTCTCTCAAGGAATGAAGGTTATGGATTACCTCTTATAGAAAGCCTATGGATGAGGACTATACCAATACTTTCTGATATCCCTATATTTAGAGAAATAATGGGTAAAGATTACAGATTTTTCTCAGACGAAACTGGATATGATAAAGCTATTTACGAATTTATTGAAGAAGTCTTTAAAGACAAAGAATATAGGAAGAAAATTCTTAATAAAATTGATAAAATTATAGAAAAAGAAAAAGAAGGATATAAACTGGCAGCTAAAAATCTACTTGATTTCATGGGGTACTTATGAAAGATGTCTTTATTGGTATCGTATCACACGGACATGATAATATAATAGAAAATAATTTTACAAAATTTCCAAAAATTATAGGAAAATATAAAATAAATATTGGCATTATTGATAATATTAATTCTGAAAATTTAAAAAATTTCTGTCAGAGAGAAGGAATCTTTTATTATGCAGACACAAAAAATAGAGGATATGGAGAAAACGTTAATAAAATTTTTTCGTTATTAAATCCAAAAGATGATGATATTTTTATAGTTTGTAATCCAGATATTTTAATTCCAATAGACCAGTTAGAAAAAGCATTATTATTTTTTGAAGAAAAAAATCCTGATATCTTGGCTCTTAAAGTTTATAGAGACAAAAATTTAGCATCTGTGAGCTCACAAAACAGAAGATTTCCTTGTATATTAGATTTTATTTACTCCTTCTTAACATCAAAAAGACCTTATATGAAAAATCCAGATGTACAGGCTGAACCAGATTGGATTTCTGGAGCTTTTATGATATGGAAATCTTCTTCCTTTAGAAAAATAAAAGGCTTTGATGAATCATACTTTATGTATTGTGAAGATATAGATATATGTTATAGAGCAAAAAAAGTCGGAATGAAAATAATCTATAATCCTAATTTTTATATAATTCATGAGTCCCAACTTGAAAGCAGAAATTTACTTTCAAGACAATTTTTCTGGCATGTTAATTCAGTTTTAAAGTTTATAATAAAAAATAAAATATTTTGTTTAAAAGGTGAATAATATGTCAGAGAAAAAGTTAAGTATTCTATTGAAAATAATAAGAGCTTTTTTTTCGTTTCAATTGATTAAAGATATAATTTATACCTTTTTATTTTACCTTCTAAACAGAATCTACGGATTAATCAAAATTCAAAAAGGAAAAAACGTCAAAATTCGCCCCCATGTTTTACTTAGAGATCCAGAAAGAATTTATATTGGGGATAACTCCACATTGGGAGCCTATAATGTTCTTTGGGCAGGTAAAAACAAAGCTGTTATAAAAATTGGAAAGAATGTTATGACAGGTCCTTACGTTAAAATATTTGCATTTAACCATGGAACAGAATATTCAGATATCCCCATGATTGAACAGGATGTTGTAGAAAAAGATGTTATAATCGGCGATGATGTATGGATTGGAGCAGGAGTAATAATTCTACCTGGTTGTAAAATAGGAAATGGTGTAGTAATTGCTGCTGGTGCTGTTGTAACAAAAGATATTCCAGATAATGTTATAGTTGGTGGAATACCAGCAAAAGTTATAAAAAAAAGAAAATAAAAAGTTTTATTAATTATGGAAAAAAAGATTAACGTTATATTTTTAGGAGCTGGTCCTACTGCACTTGCAGGAATAAGGGAATTAGGGGAAAACAATATTCAAACTTACACTATTGGTTTGAATCCATATGAAACTGCATTATTTTCAAAGTACACAAAAAAACTTGGAAATGCAAATCCAGAAAAAAATCCTGAAAAAGTTATAAAGATATTAAATTCTTTCCCCAGTGAAAAAAATTCAATTAATATCATTATCCCAACAGGGGATGAATCTGTTGAATTTTTATCAAAATATAAAGAAAAATTAAAAAATAAATTTGTATTTAGTTTGTTAGAAAATGATATAAGTGATTTGTTTTTAAATAAAGCAAAGTTTGCAAGTATTGTTGAAAGAGTTGGAATACCACATCCTAAAACATGGACAAGTTCTTCTTCAGAATTACTAAAAGATTGGGGAAAAAAAGTCATGTATCCCTGTATAATAAAACCTGTATATTACCATAAATGGGCAAAAATCTATGGCCTAAAAAAGGGTTTTATTGTTCATTCATTAGGAGAGTTGATTCAGGTATATAAAGAAATTTCAAAAAATTTCAATAAACTTATTGTACAAGAAATTATACCAGGAGACGATTCTAACATTGTTGTATTCACAGCAAATTTTGAAAAAAATAAAGTAAAACAAATATTTACAGGTAGGAAAATAAGACAATATCCTATTAATTTTGGAACAACAACCTGTGCAGTATCTGAAAATATAGAAGAAATCAAAGAATATTCAATTAAATTACTAAATTATATAGGATATAATGGAGTTTGTGATGTAGAATTTAAATACGATGCCCGTGATAAAGAATACAAGATAATAGAAGTTAACGTCAGAATAGGCAGATGGTATAGATTAGTTACAAAATCAAATAAAAAACCGCTACTATCTTCAATATATTCTATGGCAAAATTGAATAAAAATTTAGAAGAAGTTCCTGAAAAAGAAAATATTATATGGCTTTTTCCAATAAGAGATATTCCTGCGATTTTAAAAAATAGGAAATTTGGAGCATTGAAAGATTATTTTAGAAAAAATAAAGTATGGTGTATATTTGATAAAAAAGATCCTATACCATTTTTTATGTACTTTATAGAAATGATGTATAAATTTTACAAATATAAAAAAGGGAAAAGTTAACATGTCTGGTAAATATCAAGATTCTCCTAACGTCAACTGGTTTAAATTTAAAAGGAAGAAGGATTCAAATCCAAATTTTCCGGATGTAATAAAGACTTTTATGGGTAGAGATGCACTTAATATTTACTTGTGGAATATAAGAAATAAAAAGAAAAAACAAAAAGCTCTACTTCCAGCTTATATATGTTCAGAAGTTCCTGACCAATTTAAAAGTAATAAAATTGATATTACTTATTATGATGTAAAGAACTTTATTCTTAATGAAAAAGATATAGAACCTTTTCTAAATGAAAAATTTGACATATTTTATTTCGTACATTATTTTGGTTTTTATCAAAAAAATATAGAGACTATTATAAAAAGATTAAAGGAAAAAAATCCAAACATTATTATAATAGAAGATAGAGCACATTATTTATCTAACAAACTAATGTTAAAAGATGTAGATGCTACAATATACAGTTTCAGGAAACTTCTTCCTATACCTGAAGGTGGTGGAATATATACCAAACAAAATATATCTTATAAGAAAAAACCAAGAATATACTCAAATTTACTTTCAATTCTGATTGTTGCAAAAAAGAAATTTATTGGACATAATCCAAAATTTTCTCGTTCCAACGTATTAAAAGATGTACAAAAATCATCCAATTTATTGCTATTACCTTCAAGTTTTTCCGAAGAAGTTATAGATTTTTATGATATAGAGTGGAATATAAAGTTTAGAAAAAATTTATTTAAAATGTGGTTAGAAGAATCAAAAAAAATTGGTATTGAACCTGTATTTTCAAATATAGAAAAAGAAGATATACCGCAAGGATTTCCAATCTATGTTCAAGATGCAGAAAATGTTTTTAGAGCTATGTTAGAAAAAGGAATATATTTAAAAAGACATTGGGTATTACCCGAATATATGAAAAAAATTGCACCAACTTCCTACAATCTATCAAAAAAAATTATAACTCTTCCAATTTATGAGAATATCGGAAAAGAAGATATAGATTTTATTCTAAAAAAACTGTAAAAAAATTTTACACTGTAAAAGAAATTTACAATCTAAAAATACTTATAAATCAAAGACTTACATTTATACAGAAACCTAAATGTAAAAAAGTTTTACACTTTATAAAACCCTATGGTTTTATGTAAACTATAATTTTACTTATTTTTCAAAAACATATAAAAATTGGCATGGTTTTTGCTATATAGTAAAGTATAAAAACATTTGGAGGTTTTTGCGATGAGAAAAAATTTTGTTAAATCATCTGTAATTGGGGGATTGGTAGCTACTACTGCTTTGACAGGCTATGCAATGGCAGGAGCTATAGTTAGTGTAGACCCTGGAACAACCCAATTTGGAGATGTGCTCGTAGGTCAAACTGCAGGACCAGAAACAATTACAATCACAAACACAGGTGATGCAGATTTAAACATTTCGGGTATCTATTTAAGAGGAAGAGATGTAGATGATTATTCCGTAGCTGCTGGAACTACATGCCCAATGAGTGGAGGAGTACTTGCAGTTGGTAATTCTTGTGAAATTAAAGTTACATTTACACCTTCAAGTATTGGATTAAAAAAAGCTTTATTTAAAATTATTTCGGATGGAGATCCTTCACCAGCATATGCTTATCTTAGAGGAACTGGTACATCTCCTGATGCTGAATTAACACCACCATCTCACGATTTTGGCCATGTATGGATGGAAGGTCCTTATTCTACAGAAACTTTTACATTACAAAACACTGGAAATGCAGAACTTACAGTTAATGGAATCCATCTTAGAGGTGCAGATGCTCCAAACTTCCAGTTTAAAAGTGGTTCAGATGTATGCCCTTATGGAACTAAATTTACATTAGCTGCAGGGGATGAATGTAAAATATATGTAGAATATCATCCTATAGCAGTAGGAGAGCAAAAAGCTGTTATAAAAGTTTATACTGATGACACAGATTCTCCAAAACTATATTCAAAGCTTACAGGAGTTGGTAGAAGTGTAAATGAACCTGATATTGATATATGTGAATTTTCAGAAGAAGCCGATTTTGGAGAAGTTCCGGTATGTGATGAACCAATAGTTCATAAAATAGAATACAAAAATAATGGAAATATGGATTTACAAATTGAAAGTGTTTATTTAAGAGGAAGAGATAAAGTTAACTTCTCAATTGTAAATGACCAATGTAGCGGGCAAACATTATCAGCATCTGGAATATGTGATGTATATGTTCAATTTGACCCTTCCGTAAACGGAACTGGATTCAAAAAAGCCGCTTTAAAAGTTTATTCTAATGATCCTGATGAAAATCCTTACATTATACATTTAAGAGCTACTGTTATTGATTGTTTTGGTGAGTAATTAGTTTCATTGTTAAAAGGGGAGTACTTCCTATTGTACTCCCCCTTTTTTTCCTGTATACTTTTTCAAAAATTGCAAATTCCTTATAAAAAAATAATGAACATACTAACTTTTGATATTGAAGAATGGTTCCATATAATAGATGTACCATCAGCTAAAGACGAAAATCAATGGGATAAATTTGAGGTTAGAATTCACAAAAATGTGGATAGAATTTTAGATTTGTTAAAAAAGAAAAATCAAAAAGCAACATTTTTTTGTTTAGGATGGGTAGGTAAAAAACATCCAGAAATTATTAAAAAAATAGATAAAAATGGACATGAAATAGCCTCACACTCAAATTTACACAAGCCTGTATATAGGATGAATAAGAAAGAATTCAAAAAAGATACTGAAATATCAATAAAGTTATTGGAAGACATAACAGGAAAAAAAATTAGAATATATAGAGCACCAAGTTTTTCATTTAAAGAAGAAAACAAATGGGCTTTTGAAATTCTTATAGAATTAGGGATAACCATAGATGCTTCTGTATTTCCTGCTAAAAGGTCTCACGGTGGGTTTGAAAATTTCGGCGAAGCAAATCCATGCAGAATAGATATAAATGGTCATAGGATAAAAGAATTTCCTATAAATGTAATATCTATTCTTGGAAAAAATATAATTTTTTCAGGAGGAGGTTATTTTAGGCTACTCCCTTATCCATTAATAAAAATTTTCATGCAAAAATCTAATTATGTTATGACTTATTTCCATCCAAGAGATTTTGACCCAAACCAACCGATATTAGATGGTTGTTCAAGGATAAGAAAGTTTAAATCTTATTATGGACTGGATAAATCTTTTCAAAAATTAGAAAAATTGTTAAATGATTTTGAGTTTATAGATATTAATCAAGCAGACAAAAATATAAATTGGAATTTAACGAATGTAAAATATTTATAAATAAATGAATAAGAAGTGTTAAGGTAATGAAAGTAAATCAATATAGATGTATAATAGAATTATATTTTCAATTTTAAAGGTAGTAAGGGTTAACTAAAGTTTCTATTAAGGAAAAAATAATGAAAATAAAAGCAGTTATTTTTGATATGGATGGTGTTTTAATCGATGCTAAAGATTGGCATTATGAAGCACTAAACAAAGCCCTTTCTCTCTTTGGAATGGAAATCAGTAGATACGACCATCTTGTAACTTATGACGGACTACCTACAAGAAAAAAATTAGAAATGCTTACTTTGGAAAAAGGTCTTCCAGTTGGACTTCATTCTTTTATAAACGAACTAAAGCAGATGTATACGATGGAACAAATATTCCTAAAATGTAAACCAAACTTTTTGCATGAATATGCACTATCAAAACTTAAAGCAGAAGGTTATAAATTAGCTGTATGTTCTAATTCAATAAGAAGAACTGTTGAAATAATGTTAGAGAAAGCAAATATAATACACTACTTTGATTTTTACTTATCCAATCAGGATGTAAAAGAACCAAAACCTGACCCAGAAATGTATATAACTGCTATAAAAAGGCTAAACCTAAAACCAGAAGAATGTCTTATTTTAGAAGATAATGAGAAAGGAATAAAGGCAGCACTGGCAAGTGGTGCACATCTTTTAAAAATCAACACTATTGAAGACGTAAATTACTTTAATATTAAAGAAAGAATTAAAGAGATAGAAAAGGAATTGAAAAATGATTAATGTACTGATACCAATGGCAAGTAAATCAATATTCTTTAAAGAAGAAGAGTATTACTATCCAAAGGTTTTATTTGATATAAAAGGAAAAACTATGATTCAACACTGTATTGAAAATCTATCAAAAATAAAGAAACAGAAAAACTTTATCTTTATCATAAGAGAAGAAGATGCAACTAAATTCCATTTAGACAGTATTATTAGACTTTTACAACCAGAATCTAAAATACTTGTATTAAGAAAAGAGACAAAAGGGGCTATCTGCTCGGCATTAATGGCAATTGATGAAATTGAAAAAGATAAAGAGTTAATAATTGCAAACGTAGACCAGATTATAGATTTTGATATTGATGAAATTTTAGACAATTTCAGAAAAAGAGATTTAGACGCTGGAGTAATAACATTTGAAGAAATACACCCAAGATGGTCTTTTGTAAGACACGATGAAAATGGAAATATTATAGAAGTATCAGAAAAAAGACCTATTTCAAAAGATGCAATTGCTGGATTCTTCTATTTTAAAACAGGTCAAACATTTATAGATATTGCTTTTAAATATTTAAAAAGAGGGCAGGATATAAATGGAAAATTTTACTTAGCACCTGCACTTAATGAACTTGTACTTGAAAATAAAAAAGTTGGAAGCTATAAAATTCCAAATGAAAAATACTTTACATTTTTTTCTCCAAAAAGAATTAAGGAATTTGAGGAGAAGTGTAAAGAATGATAAATATTGTTATACCTATGGCAGGTAGAGGAAGCAGATTTCAAAAAGCTGGTTATAAAACACCTAAACCATTTATTGATGTTGCTGGAAAACCAATGATAGTCAGAGTATTAGAAAATTTAAAATACCCTGATGCTAAATACATATTAATTGCTCAAGAATCACATTTGAAAGATTTTAAAAATGTATTTGATGAAATGAAAAAAAATTTTGATATAGAAACAATTCCTATCAACATGATAACAGAAGGAACTGCCTGTACTGCCTTATTTGCAAGGAAATATATAAACAACGACACTCCATTGATGATTGCCAATTCTGACCAGATTGTGGACATAGATATAGCAGACTTTATAAATGATATGTTTGATAGGCAGTTAGACGGCTCAATTTTAACATTTAAAGATAAATACAAAGACCCAAAATGGTCTTTTGCTAAAGTTGATGAAAATGGGTTTGTTATAGAGGTAAAAGAAAAAGTTCCTATTTCTGATATTGCAACAGTTGGTATATACTTATGGAATAAAGGAAAGTATTTTGTAAATTCAGCCATTGATATGATAGCAAGAAATGATAGGGTTAATAATGAATTTTATGTATGTCCTACTTACAATTACTGTATAAAAGAAGGATTAAAAATAGGAATTTATAATATAAACTTTGAGCAAATGCACGGGACAGGAACTCCAGAAGATTTAAATGAGTATTTAGAATTTTTAAGGAGGAAAGAATAAATGGCTACCAGTCAAAAGAAAGTCAGTATTTTAATGTTAACTTACAATTTAGAAAATTATGTAGAGAGAGCAATAGAAAGCTGTTTAGAACAGACATACCAAAATTTTGAAATATGCATAGTTGATGATAATTCTACAGATAAAACATTTGATATAGTAAAGAAATACCACAAAAAATATCCAGAAAAAATAAAAATATACCAGTTTCCAATGAACGTAGGAAAATATTCCATTCAAATAAACTACAATAAAGGCTTAGATATGTGTGAAGGCGAGTATATAGCCATTTTAGATGGTGATGAATATATGAAGCCTGATAGATTAAAAAAGCAAGTTGAATTTTTAGAAAAGAACAAAGATTTTTATGCTGTATCAAATGAAAAGGAAGTGGTAGACAAGAATTTTAAGCCTATTAATGCCCCTGTTAATTGTTTTAAAAATCAAAAATATTTAACTCCAAAAAATCTTATACTGTATGGAAATACATTTTCAAACTGCTGGATGAAAAGAAATGATGATTTGAGACTTGATACGTCTTTAAAAACTATGGGAGATTGGCATTTTATCATAAAAATGGCTATTAGAGGAAAATTAGGATTTCTTGATGAAAAACTAACTACAAAAGTAATACACGACATTAATGTTAGCCACACAAGAGTTAAATCAATAGAGGAAGATTATTTACTTACTCTTGCTTCTTTAGAATATGAATTTCCCCAGTTTGTAAAGTATACAAAAATTAGAAGAGCTAATTTCTTTGTAGATAAAGTTTTAAAAGGTAGAGATTTCAGATATTTAAATGGAATAGCCAGTGTTGGATTGATAACACTAACAAAAGTTTTTTACTATAAAATAAAAGGGAAAATTATTAAAGGATAAAAATAATGAAAAAGAAATTAGGACTATTTTTTAAAAATATGTATCTATTTTTTAAATATATATATGAGGATTTTCT
>JALSSE010000263.1 GCA_026984415.1 Hydrogenothermaceae bacterium
TAGCAGTAAAAGGATTAATTGATGGTGGAGTTGATATATTTTTACTTGAAACCTGTCAAGACCCACTCCAGATAAAAGCAGCACTCCACGCCTGCTTTGACGCTTCAAAAGAAAAAGGAAAAGATATTCCAATAATGGTTTCTGCAACAATAGAACTATCTGGGACAATGCTTATAGGGACAGACGCCCAGACCCTTGCAACAATAATGGAACCTTTTGATATTCTATCGTTGGGATTTAACTGCGGAACAGGACCAGACCAGGTAGAACAGCACCTAAAAAAACTTTCAGAAGTATGGAGAAAACCAATTTCAATCCATGCAAATGCAGGACTGCCAGAAAATAGAGGCGGACACACATACTATCCAATGAATGCAGAAGAATTTGCAGAAAAAGAGGCAAAATTTTTAGAGTTTGATGGAGTTTCAATTGTTGGAGGTTGCTGTGGAACAACTCCAGCCCACATAAAAGCCCTTTATGAAAAAGTTAAAGATAAAAAGCCAAAACCACCAAAAGGAAGTCAGCCAAAAGCATTAGCTTCATTGTTTGGAACACAGCCTTTATTTCAAGACCCACCACCATTTATGGTTGGAGAAAGGACTAACGCAACAGGCTCAAAAAAATTTAGAGAACTTTTAATGAATGAAGATTATGACTCTATTTTAGAAGTTGCACAGGAACAGGTAAAAGGTGGAGCCCATGCCCTTGATGTGAGTGTTAACTACGCAGGAAGAGATGAAAATAAAGATATGTTTGAAGTTGTAAGCCGTTTCGTTCAAAAAATTCCAGTTCCTTTAATGCCTGATTCAACCCAGCCAGATGCATTAGAAACAGCTTTAAAACTAATTGGTGGAAAACCAATCTTAAACTCTGTGAACTTTGAAGATGGGGTTGAAAAATTTGATAGGGTTTGTAGTTTAGCAAAAAGATACGGGGCAGCTCTTGTATGTTTAACAATTGATGAAGAAGGAATGGCAAAAACGAAAGAAAAAAAAGTTGCAGTAGCTGAAAGAATGTATGAAAGGGCTACAAAAATCCATGGAATAGACCCACAAGACCTTGTATTTGACCTTCTAACCTTTACAGTAGGAAGTGGAGATGAAGAATACAGAGACGCAGCTGTGCAGACAATAGAAGCAATAAGAGAGTTAAGACAAAGACACCCAGAAGTTGGAGCAGTTTTAGGTATATCAAATATTTCCTTTGGACTTGATATGAAAGCTCGGAAATATCTTAACTCTGTTTTTCTACACCACTGTATAGAAGCAGGACTTACTATGGCTATTGTTAACCCAAAACATCTTATTCCAGTGCATAAAATTTCTGAAGAAGACAGAAAAGTTTGTGAAAATCTTTTGTTTAACAGATGGGAAAATGGAGAAGACCCACTATTTAAATTTATTGACCATTTTTCAAAGGCAGTTGAAAAAGACGGAAAAGAAGAAGATGAGTTAAAGGATTTACCAATTGAAGAAAGAATAAAAAGACTTTTAATTGATGGAGAAAAAAATAAACTAATAGAAGCGGTAGAAGAGGCAAGACACACAATACCACCTGAAACAATAATAAATGAAATCCTTATTGAAGCGATGAAGGTAGTTGGAGACCTTTTTGGTGAAGGTAAAATGCAACTTCCTTTTGTTCTCCAGTCAGCAGAAGCTATGAAAGCAGCAGTTGATTATTTAAATCAGTATCTACCTAAAAAAGAAAAAGGAAGCGAAACAAAACTAATCCTTGGGACTGTAAAAGGTGATGTCCACGATGTGGGAAAAAACCTCGTTGATATTATTCTTACAAACAATGGATATAAAGTTTATAACCTTGGTATAAAGGTTGAAATAGAAAAATTTATTGAAGCTTATGAAAAAAATAAAGCCCACGCCCTTGGGATGAGCGGACTACTTGTAAAATCCACACTTGAGATGAAAAACAACCTTGAAGAACTCCAAAGGAGAGGAATAAAAGTTCCTGTTTTACTTGGTGGGGCTGCACTTACAAAAAGATTTGTTGATGAATACTGCAGACCGATTTATGATGGTCCCATATTTTACTGTAGAGACGCTTTTGACGGTCTTACAGCAATGTCAAGGATTGAAAAATGGGATGGTGTTTCGCCTTTAGACACAAACCTTGGAAATGATTTAGAAGAGGAAGTTGTTGAAACTGAAGAAAAAGAAGAGGTTTACATACCTCCAATAGAAGAAATAGAAATGCCAGATAGGAATGTTCCTGTTCCAATTCCTCCATTTTGGGGAAGGAAGGTATGGATTAATACAGAAGATAAAAACGAAGAATACAGAGAAATTCAGGAGCTTGCTTTTGAATGGATAAATAAAGGAGCATTCTTTAA
>JALSSE010000264.1 GCA_026984415.1 Hydrogenothermaceae bacterium
TAAAGAAGAAAAGAAACTTTACAATTTTAGAAATGACTATCCACAGTGGAAAAAAAAGGATTATAAGAAGATATATGAAAGCCTTTGGCTATAATGTAAAAAGGTTAATTAGAACAAAGATTGGAAATATTGATTTAGAAGGAATAGACGAAAAGAAAATATGGAAATATTTAAAACCAGATTTTGTTAAGGAGAGTTTTAAAAGGTATGACAAGAGAAATAATACTAAGCAACGGTAGAATGTTTGTGAATTTTGATTCACATCTAAATATGAGGGATTTTTATTTCCCATTTGTTGGTATGTATAATCATCTTAATGGAAATGCAAATGGTATTGGTGTATGGGTAGACGATAAATTTAGCTGGATTAACGATAGCTGGGACATTCAGTTTAAATACGTGAAAAAAACTCTTATATCAGATATTACTGCTACTAATGAAGAGATGGGAATACAATTGCAGATTCAGGACACAATCCATAAGTATATGCCTGTTTATCTCCGTAAAATAAAAGTTATAAATTTAGGAAATGAACCTAAAAAAGTAAAAATTTATTTTTACCATAATTTTAACTTGAATGAATCAGAAATTGGGAACACAGCTTACTACCATCCAAAATTGAAAAGTTTAATCCATTACAAAGGACCTACATATTTTTTAATATCAGGATACAAAGATAACGGAAATTATAACTTTGAATATACTGTTTCAAAAAGGACTCCCCATTCTGGTAGCTGGCAGGAAATAGAAGCTGGACATCTATCAAGAACAAAAATAATGCAGGGGGAAATAGACAGTGCCTTTGGTTTTATAGATGAATTAAAAGATGAAACGACTTTTTACTACTACCTAATAGCAGGAAAAAACCACGATGAAATAGTCCAGTTTAAAAGAAAAGTGGATAACGATACAATCCCACATCTAATTGAAGAAACCCAGAGTTTCTGGAGGGCATGGATACAAGAAAAAGATGATATACATCCAATGATTTCTGATAAAGTAAAATCTCTTTATTACAGAAGTTTACTTATTGTCCGTTCCCATATAGATAAACACGGCGCAATTATAGCAGCTAACGATACAAGTATTTATAAATTTAACAAAGACCATTACAGTTATATGTGGCCAAGGGATGGTGCATTTACATCTATTGCCCTTGATAAAGCTGGCTACGGAAATTTAACGAAGAAATTTTTCTGGTTTTGTAGTGAACACATAACAGATGAAGGATTTATGCTCCACAAATATTCCCCTGATGGAACAGCAGGTTCTTCGTGGCATCCGTGGTGTGATGAAGAAGAAAATTACCAGCTTCCAATACAGGAAGATGAAACAGCACTGGTTGTATATGCACTTTACGAACATTACAAAGTAAATAAAGATATTGAATTTGTAGATTCAATGTATAACAGATTTGTAAGACCAGCTGCAAACTTTATGGTTAATTACAGAGATGAAAAAACAAAATTACCACTTGAAAGTTATGATTTATGGGAAGAAAGAAGAGGTATCCTTTCTTATACAACAGCAACGGTTTATGGTGGACTTATTGCAGCATCAAATTTAGCAGATTTAACAGGTAACCATGAAGAAGGGTTTATTTATAAAAATGCAGCAGAAGAAGTAAAAGAAGCTATGCTTAAATATTTATACGATGAAGAAGAAGGTAGATTTCTAAGATTAATAAAAAAAGATAAAGACGGAAACTGGATAAAAGACAAAACTGTTGAAAGTAGTCTTTCTATAATATTTGAAATGGGAATACTTCCTCCTGACGATGAAAGGATAGTTAGAACAATGAAAGCAATTGAAGAAAAATTGTGGGTAGATACAGAGATAGGAGGAATTGCAAGATATGAAGGTGATTATTACCACAGAATAGATGATTCTTTACCAGGGAATCCATGGATTATAACAACTCTCTGGCTTGCAAACTGGTACATAGAGATAGACGAACTTGAAAGGGCACAGGAATTGATAGACTGGGTTTTAAAAAGGAGAAGTCAGGCTGGATTACTTGCAGAACAGTATAATCCTTATACAGGAGAACCTTTATCTGTTTGTCCTTTAACCTGGTCCCATTCATCTTTCTGTTACACAGTTCAAAAATTAAATAAAAAACTTATACAGGAATATTCCTTAAAAGAAAGAAGACTTTAAAATTGCAACAGTTTAAGGCAGTTTTTCATTGACTTCACAAATTATCAAACATATACTTAAGATAGAATTTTATTTTGGAGGTTTATTGTGCGTATTACAGGTACAGTTAAATGGTTTAACTCAAAGAAAGGTTTTGGTTTCGTAACAAGAGATGACAACCAGAACGATGTTTTTGTTCATTACTCAGC
>JALSSE010000265.1 GCA_026984415.1 Hydrogenothermaceae bacterium
TTCAACATTTTTATCTATAATAACCTGTACACTTTTTAATGCTTTCTCAACTTTTCCTGAAAACCAGATTTTTGTTGCATTTGATATTAGACTGATAGAAGCTACAGATAGAATTACAGCTGGTATAATCACCATAGATATAAGGATTAGTAGTAGTTTTTTCCTGAGCTGACCGTGTGTATCTTTTTTTTCAAAAAACAGTTTTATTAAATGTCTAAGTGAAAGTGCAAGGATTGTAAGGAAAAATACAAAATCTATGTTTAGTATGATTAGGAAGATGTAAGGATTAAAAAAACCTTCTTCTTTTTCTAATTTTCCAAAAATGTATATATTTCCAGCTAAAAAGAGGGAAAATATTACAACTAAAATTATTAGATTTCTTATTCTTCTTGATGTTTTGTTAGGTTTATCTTCCATAATTAAAAAAGGGCGTGGAAGCCCTTTAAGTTTTATTTTTCAGGTAATTCCCTCGGTGGAGGTCCTAAATACTCAACCTCTTTTTCTTCATCAAGTCTTTTTGCAAATGGTTTTTCAGTTGTGAGTTCCTCATAAACGTGGGCTACCAGTCCGGGAACTCTACCAATGATAAAAAATCCTTTTCCAAGTCTCCAATCAAATCCCATTTCTGAAGCAATAGCAGCTATAGCTCCATCAACATTTAAAATTAATCTTTTTCCTTTTAATTCGGCAATGGCATCTTCAAGTTTTAATGCAAAATCACAGTACTTTCCATAAAAACCTATTTCTTTAGCCATATCCATCATTCTTTTTGTTCTTGGGTCATATTCCTTGTAATATCTGTGTCCGTATCCTGGAATTCTAATTTTATTTTCAACAGCCCATTGTGCCACTTCCATAGGGTCTTTATCAGCATTTTCTTGGAAAAATTTCATTGAACCTTCCAATGCTCCACCGTGGGCTTCCCCAAATGCAAGAACACCTGCACCAACGCCAACATTTAAAGAGTTTCCACCACTTGCAACTGCCCTTGCTGCTATTACAGAAGGAGGTGCTATTGAGTGTTCAATTACAGAAACAAATATTGCATCTAACATTTTTGCTTCTTTTTCTGTTGGTAGTTCTCCTTTTAATACTAAATAGATAGCTTCAGGAAAGGAAATTCTTCCTACTAAATCTGTTAAATTGTAGCCTCTAACATAGGCTTCATGTCCAATGTGTGTGCTTATTGCCGTTCTCCATTTTTTTTCTGACATTTAATTACCTCCTGATTATATTTGTTAAGATTATATTTTAGTATATTTAGAAATTATAATAAACATAAATAGCGTTAATTGAATGAAAATTTTATAATAAAAAATGTTTGGAGATGTAAATGTTGAAGGAAAATTTTGAAAAAGCTAAAACTTACATAAAAGAAAGTGATGCAGTACTGATAACAGCTGGTGCTGGAATGGGCGTAGATTCTGGTCTGCCAGATTTTAGAGGGAAAGAAGGTTTCTGGAAAGCCTATCCAATTGCCAAAAAGTTAGGATTAAGATTTGAAGAAATGGCCAATCCACAATGGTTTAGAAAAAACCCAAAACTTGCATGGGCTTTTTACGGACATCGTTTGAACCTTTACAGGGATACATCTCCACATAAAGGTTTTAAAAAACTTTTAGAATTAGGAAAATCAAAAAATAATGAGTTCTTCGTTTTTACATCAAATGTAGATGGACAATTCCAAAAAGCTGGTTTCCCAGAAGAAAGGATAGTAGAAGTTCACGGTTCTATACATCATCTGCAGTGTACTACCCCCTGTTCAAGGGATATCTGGTCTGCCGATGGTATAAGTGTAGAAATAGATATGGAAAAATTTGAAGCAAAAGAGCCTTTACCAGAGTGTATACACTGTGGCGGTATTGCAAGACCAAATATTCTTATGTTTGGAGATTGGTATTGGGTAGAAGACAGGACTTTAGAACAGGAAGAAAGATTGGAGATATGGCTTAACCATATTAGATATAGTGGATTAAAACTTGTAGTTATTGAGGTTGGGGCAGGAAAAGCTGTTCCTACAGTAAGAATGTTTTCTGAAAGGATTTCAAGGGAATTTGATGCACCTTTGATAAGAATAAATCCAAGGGATTATGAAGTTCCAACTGATAGAGATGTTTCTATCCATACTGGAGGATTAGAAGGAATAGAAAATATTATCCCTTGAACATTTTTACTGCTGATTTGGACACGGCAAATTTTTTAAACTTAGACAATCATCATTGTAAATTTCAGTGCCGTTGAATTTTACTTTTATGTTGTTTGGATTGTGTAAATCACTGTCTGGAGAGTAAAACGAAATATTAACATTTCCGTTGTTTAAATCCACTTCTCCTTGGTAAGGACAGCTATCTGTGTAGGTTTTAAATGTCTTAATTGTTTTTACTTTAATTTTAAAGTTATTTGACGAGCATACATTATTTGAGCTTTTTAATTTGCCATCTATTTTAAATTCAACGTCTGCATTTTGTGGGTCAACACTATTTATCCAAAGTTCAAGATTGGAAAAACTTACATATTCTTTGTCTGAATCTTTTGTGTATTCTATTGGACCGCCATCAAATACAAAATACGCTTTTGTACTTATTCCATTTTCTCCAAATATTTCTTTTATATTGTTTTCTGAATCTGGTGTATCCCCTGTTATATTTAGTTCAAATTCATCTGGAAATTTTAAAGTTCCTTTAGGGTTCTGTATAGTAAAATCTTTTTTAAATGTGATATTAAACTCTTCTGGATTTTCATCGCCGTCAAAATCCCTTATAAAAGCTGTTATTGTTCCGTTATACAGAGAATCTCCTGTGTCACAATTATCGAAAGCAAAATCACCACTAACTGCGTTAATACCAGTTATTTGTAAATTGTATGAATAAGAACCAGAAACAGCACAATCTTTTGTGTCTGATAATTTGTCAAAAGGTGATTCCTGTAATTTCTTTATTTTTAAACTGTTCTGCAATGTGTTTAATATTAACTGTTTCAGGTTGTCTCTATTTTTTTCTTCTGAACTTTTTATATTTTCACCAAATCTTGATAGGGGAAGAATAAAAGTATCAAGTGTTGATGTATATATTTCAGCAACCATTTTTGCTTCATCTTCAGATTGTATGGATGTTAGATTTTCGTCATTTCCTCCACAACTAACAAGTGCAACACTGTAAAATATAGAGCCAATGATAAATATTTTTTTATTTAAATTCATCGTGTTCCTCCAACAGAGTTATTTAAAAGTTTCGGCGTTTTTGATTTTTACTTTTATAAAAATTTGGTGGATTTTTTTATGGCTTTCAATATCTCTTTGTCGTAAAATAGTAAGATGTTTTTGTATATATTAAAAAGACTTGTCCAGATGATACCTCTTGTAATAGGAATAACATTTGTTTCTTTTGTTATTATCCAGCTTGCACCAGGAAGTTATCTTGACCAGCTTAAAATGAATCCTCAGATTTCAGCTGAAACATTAAAAGAATTAGAAAAAAGCTATGGATTAGACCAGCCTTTAATTGTCCAATACCTTAAATGGTTAAAAAATGCTTTAACTTTTGACCTTGGATATTCCTTTAGCTTTCATGTTCCTGTAATCCAATTAATTCAGGAAAGGGTATGGAATACTTTATTTTTATCAATTACTTCTGCTGTTCTTGCATGGGGTCTTGCTGTGCCTATGGGAATCTGGGCTGCTTTAAGACCAAACAGCTGGATAGATAAATTCATACAGTTATTTTCATTTACATTTATGTCAATCCCAAATTTCTTTTTGGCATTCTTAATGCTTTTTCTCGCAGTGAAAACTGGACTATTTCCAACTGGAGGGGCATTTAGTCCAGATTACGACCAGATGTCTATTTTTGGGAAAATTTTAGATAGGTTATGGCATGTATCTTTGCCTGCTTTTGTTCTTGCAGTTGGTTCACTTGCTGGACTGGTTAGACTTGTAAGAAGTGCAATGATTGAATCTTTACAATCTGAATATGTTCTGTTTGCAAGGGCTAAAGGTCTTTCTGAAAAAGAGGTTATTTTTAAACATGCTTTAAAAAATGCATTAAATCCTTTTATTACATTACTTGGATTTGAAATCGCTTCATTACTTTCAGGTGCTGCCCTTGTAGAAATAATAGTTAACTGGCCGGGAATGGGTATGCTTATGCTTGATGCAGTATTAAAGCAGGATTTATATCTGGTTATGGGTGGACTTTATATTGGTGCTATTATGCTTATTATAGGCAATCTTATAGCCGATATACTTTTAGCTAAAATTGACCCAAGGGTAAGACAGAGGGAAATAGAGGGTGTATTAAAATGAAAAAGATTTTCTTTTTTTTATTTTTTGTAGGACTATTTTTTTCCTGCGGAATTGATTCATCTTCAAATGATTCTGAAAAAGTTAATTACAGAGAAGAAATGAGGAATTTTGTTGAAAGTATTTCTAAATATGCAAAGGATAAAAAAGAGAATTTTATAGTCATAACCCAAAATGGAATTGAACTTATTACAAAAAATGGAGAACCTGATGGAGAAATTGCTAAAAATTACGTTGACAGTTTAGATGGTGTAGCACAGGAAGATTTATTTTATGGATATGAAAATGATAATGAACCAACCCCTGAAGAAGAAAGTAATTACCTTAACGATTTTCTCAAAAGGATTAAAAATGAAGGGAAAAAAGTATTAGTGGTTGATTACTGCTGGGATAAAGAAAAAATAGATGATTCCTATCAAAAAAATGAAAGTCATGGATACATTTCCACAGCAACATGTAGGGAACTTGATTGTATTCCTAAATACCCTTCACAACCGTTTAATGTAAACGACGACGATATTAATTCTTTAAAAGATGCTAAAAACTTTCTTTATTTAATAAACCCTCAAAATTTTAGTACAAAAGAGGAGTTTTTGGAGGCTTTGGAAAATACAGATTTTGATATTCTTATAATAGATGCTTTTTTTGAAAACCAGTTGTTAGCTTCAGAAGATGTTAACAGATTAAAGAAAAAAGCAAACGGTGGAAAAAGATTAGTTATTTCCTATATGAGTATTGGGGAAGCAGAAGATTACAGATATTACTGGAAAGATGAATGGAATGACAATCCACCAGAATGGTTAGATGAGGAAAATCCAGATTGGAAAGGAAATTATAAAGTTAAGTACTGGATGAAAGATTGGCAAAATATCATATATGGTAATTCTGATTCTTATTTAGACAAGATTTTATCTTCTGGATTTGATGGGGTTTATTTAGATATAATTGAGGCGTTTGAATACTTTGAAGAAAAGGAAAAATAATGTCTGATAATTATATATTCTTTAATAAAATAAAAGAACCAATAATGGTTATAGATGAAAATTACAACATAATTTTCATGAATGAAACAGCAAAAGAAGAGTATAAAGGTAGAAAAGGAACAAAATGCTATCAGGTAAGCCATAATTTTAATGAACCGTGTTGGGAACATGAAGAACATCCATGTCCTATGAAAAATATGAAAGATAACGATTTAGAAAAGTACAATGTAATTCACGAGCATTACACAAAAAATGGTAAAGAATATTTTGAAGTAAGAACTTACAAAGATGGAAAAAATACAATAGAATTTCATCTAAATATTACAGGATTAATAAAATCTTTAAAAGAAGACATTATTAACTCAGATAATCCTGTTGTAAAAGAGCTTCAACATCAGATAGACGTTATTTTTAAGCAGTTTATAAATCTTTTAAAACAGGTACATTTTGGGGTAATGATAGAAAATGAAAAAAGGGAAGTGATATTTGCCAATAAAATTTTTACTGACATTTTTGATATAGGTTTAAATACGGAGAATATTTCCCATTTAAACGATAAAGAATTATTTAAATATGTTTCTAAAGTTTTAGTAGATATTGATGTTGAAGACTATATTAAAAGAAATAAACCAGAATTTGATAAGATTGTACATTTAAAAAATGGGAAAATTGTAAAACAGAGTTTTATTCCAATATCTGTAAATTCTGAAAAAAAAGGATACGCATGGATTTTTGAAGATATTACAGAAAAGTATAAATTAGAACAGGAACTTTTAGAAAGTGAAGAAAAATTTAGAACATTAGCTGAAACATCTCCTGTAGGGATTTTTATTCAAAAAGTAAAATTTATATACGTAAATAAAACTTTTGCGGATATATTAGAGTATTCAATAGAAGAACTACTAAATCTTGAATCTGTATTGGAAATTGTTCATCCTGATTTTAGAGAAAAAGTCAAAAGGATAGTACAGGAAAGATTAAAAGGTATAAAGAAAATACATAGGTACGAAATAAAAGTAATAACAAAATCTGGAAAAGAAAAATGGGTTGAAGTCTCCTCATCTGCAACAAAGTATAAAGGCAGAAATGTAGGGATTGGTTTTGTTCAGGATATAACAGAAAGAAAAGAGTTTGAGGAAAAATTAAAAAAGTTAGCAACTACAGATTCCCTAACTGGTATATTAAACAGATATGCATTTAACAAATTTTTAGAAGAAGAGATATTTAGAGCTGAAAGATATGGGACTAATTTCTCAATAGTACTTTTTGATATTGATAATTTTAAATCTATAAACGATACATACGGACATCTAACCGGTGATAAAATACTAAAAGAAATTGCAAATCTTGTAAATAATACAATAAGAAAATCTGACGTTTTCGCACGTTGGGGTGGAGAGGAATTTATAATCTTAATTCCTAACGGAAGTAATGTAGTTCAGGTGGCAGAAAAGATAAGAAAAATAATTGAAAACAACAATTTTTTTGATTTACCTAAAGTAACAGTAAGTCTTGGAACAACAAAATACAAAAAAGGGGATACAATAGATTCAATAATAAAAAGGGCAGATAAAGCTCTTTATAATGCAAAAGAAAATGGAAAAAATAGAGTAGAATACGTGGGATGAAAGAAATATTAAAATATATCAAAAAAAATACCCTTGCATATATGTCTCTTTATATACTTGTCATACTTTATTTTCTTGCAATTTTTGCAGATTTTATATCTCCATATCCTTACGATATTCAACACAGGGACACACCTTACCATCCTCCAACACAAATTCATTTTTTTGATAAAACAGGAAAATTTCATATAAGACCGTTTGTGTATAGGTATAAATTAGTAGACCCTGTCTTTAAAATATATAAGGTGGATAAAGATAAAACCTATCCCATACACTTTTTTATAAAGGGAGAAAAACATTATTTATTAGGTTTGATACCTACAGATATTCACCTTTTTGGAGTTAAAGGTGAAGGTAAGATTTTTCTTTTAGGTGCAGACCATTTAGGAAGGGATATTTTTTCAAGGCTTCTTTATGGTTCAAGGGTCAGTTTATCAATTGGTTTAGTTGGAGTACTCTTATCTTTTTCTCTTGGTTCTATTATTGGAGGAATATCAGGTTATTTTGGTGGAAAAGTAGATAATCTTTTAATGAGATTATCAGAAATTGTTATGTCTTTTCCCGGCTTTTACCTTATGCTTGCTTTAAGGGCTATATTCCCTATTACCTTATCATCAGTTCAGGTTTATTTTTTGATAGTTGTTATTTTGTCATTTATTGGATGGGCTGGACTTGCCCGTGTAATCAGAGGTATGGTTCTGTCAATAAGAGAACAGGATTTTGTTATTGCTGCAAAGAGTTATGGTGCTTCTTCTTTTAGGATAATAACAAAACATATAATTCCAAATACCTTTTCTTATCTTCTTATTGCTGCTACCCTTTCTATTCCTGGATATATTTTAGGGGAAAGTGCATTATCTCTTTTAGGGCTTGGTATTCAGGAACCTTATGCAAGCTGGGGAAATATGCTTTCTGCTGCAAGGAGTATTACTGCTATATCATCCTATCCTTGGATACTTGCACCTGGAATAGCTATATTCATAACTATTTTAGCTTTTAATCTTCTTGGTGATGCCCTCAGAGATGCTTTAGACCCGAAACTCAGGAAAATGCTTTAATTAGCTCACTTCTTCTTTTTCTAAAGTTTCACATAAGTAATCATAGTCAGATAAGATGAATTCTAAAGAAGTTTCTGCTACATCGTAGTAAAAAGGTGTTTCTGCCATATCCCTTGCTGCCATAAGGTAAATTGGACCCCAGTTAGCTAAATGTTCTTCCATAAATTTCTTTTGAATTTCTAATATTTTTCTTGCTTCTTCATAATTTTCCCTTGCATAAGCATTCAGTTCTTCCTGTGCTAAGTTCATCATAAATTCCATTTCAACTGCAATATGGTCAGGGGATAAAGCACGGGTTTTATTTAAATCTATTGAGTATCCGTGTTCTCTATAAAATACAAGGGTTGGATTTGTGATTGTTGGGTTTATATGTCCTTCTTCTTGCATAAAAACAGATTCATAAGGATAAACATTAAGTAAAAATATAGAGGTAAAATCTACATTTAAATCTTCTTCTATTAAATCTTTTATATCTTTTTCTTTTAGCTTATCCCATTCTTTTGTATTTGGAAATAAATCCAATAAGTCTTCGTTATTAATAATTTTTTCAAAAGTAAATGGGTCAATTTCCTCTATTAAAAGTCTGGATAACAATCCATACATATTTATTCTTGCCTGTGTTTCTGTAATTCTATCTTCCATTTATAACTCCTGAGGATATTTGTTTATTTTAAATAAGATATGCAAATAATCGCATTTTTAAATACTGATTGTCAAGGAAATTACTATTTTTTAAACCTACCTGAAAAGATAAATTTAAAAAATAGAGGGGCAAAAAGCCCCTTTTATTTTATTATTCTCCGTGTTCACCTTCAAAACCTGGCATTCTATAAGCAGAATCTGTGTGAGGATACCAAGGTCTTGGCATCCATTTAGGTCTTCTTAAACTATTAGGTCCAGGAGCAGGTCTTGTTAGTTCATCTCTCCATGCCTGATATACCTTAAATGTTTTTGAAGTATCAACTACGACATCACCGATTTTATCATCTGGACCAGCTTTTTCTAATAGTACTTTTTTATGCCAGCACTGCATACCTGAAAGTGGGTCTGGATTTGGTGGGAATACAGCATTTTGCCATACTCCAGTAGTTCCTTTCCACCATACATCTTTGATATCTTTGTTAAATTCTTCATAAGGCCATTTTAACCATTTTTCATTGTGTGTCTTCTTTATTTCTCTTGGAAGTGTTCCTTCTACTGTTCTCATGCTCCATGCACTACCATTTCTCTTTATGTCAACTTTAACAGAACCAAATGTCATAACTCCAAGAGGTTGATTAAATCCATCAATTTTAACTTTGTCTACAACTCTCCATCTACCCTGGTGGTGAGAACATGCAACAACACCAGGTCTTATTGCTTCTGTAGGCATTGCCATTCCTACAAAATATCCAGTTTCTATTCCTGTTAGTGTGTCAACTACTCTTACTTTTACAGGCTCGCCTCTTTTAATTCCTAATCTTTCAGCATCTTTTTTGTAAATCCATACAGGATTATGGTTTTGTGAAATTTCCATTAACCATTTTGCATTTACTGAACGGGTATGAATATTGTAAACAAGTCTAAATATTGGATTAAGGGCGAATGCATTTTCCTCTTTCATATAAGAATGATGTACATGGGTTAGTATATGTACCCATTTGTTTCTTTGTTCTTTTGTAACAGGATATATTGGAATTGCATATTCAGGCCAATGGAATTCAACTAAAGTTTTAGAGTAGTATTCAAGGTGTCCGGTTGGAGTATGGAAACCTTTTAGATATTTTCCATCTTTCTTGACTGCAAGAACATGTCTTTCTGAATGGTATTTTTTAGCATTGTTGTGTTTTAGGAATACTGCACCGTTTTCATCTATGTCACATTCAGAAAGTGGTATCCATTTTCCTTTTACTTTTATTGCATCTTTTACTGGGTCATATGGAACTTCCCTTTCCATAACATTATACACATTTGTTTCTTCAGTCCATGCTCCTCTATCCCTCATATATTCATAAGGAGTAACTCCGAGTTTTTCACAAACTTTTCTTAAGTTAGGTAATGTTCCAAAAGCTGCGTCATACCATTCTTCAACTGTTACAGGTTTACCTGGATTTTTCTTAGATTCCCAGTATTTTCTTATTCCTAAAGAACCATCTGGGTCAATTGCAAATGCAAGGTTTATCCAAAACTCATCATCTTCCCAAACTTCACCGAGTCCTACTTTCTTGTGTGCTTCTAAAGTAGCTCTCCATGGTATTTCAGGTTTCCAACCCATTTTCTTAAGAGCAACTCTTAAAACAGGTTGTCTGAATGCTGTCCATCTTTCAGGTTTAGTTTCTGCTGTCTGGTTATCATGTCTTTCACCAGCAAGTCCAACTGGAAGTATGTAGTCAACATGCCAGCTTGTTTCAGACCATGTTGGAGATAAATGTATAGTTAATCCAAATTTATTTTCATCTGTTAAAGCCTCAATCCATCTAAATCCATCTGGGTTTGTCCAGACAGGGTTATACATTCTACCAAACCATACTTCTATTTTATCTGGTATTTTAAGACCTCTTTTCTCCCATTTCTTTCTCCATTCTTCATCAGAAAGAAGGTGAGGTAAGATTATACTTAATTCGTATGCTGATATAGGCCATTCAGGAGGCCAGAGTATTTCACTCCAAGCATCAACTGGTTCTGGTTTATTTGCCATAGTTGAAGCACCACCATTATTACCAACACCAAGACCATGCCAGTGATGCCATCCTGTTCCACCAACTCCACCTATGGAACCTGTTATAGCAAGTAGAAAGTTTCCAGTTCTACCGGCATTCATCCATCCACCACGGTTTCCTGCTGCCTGTGCTCTCCAGAAGTAAGATGTAATTCTATCTCCAGCCCAAAGTATCATTTCATACAGTTTTTCTAATCTGTCAACTGGAACTTTTGTTTCTTCTGCAGCCCATTCAAATGTATAAGGTTTATATATCTCTTTTAACACTGATATAAAGTCATCAAAGTTTTTACTTT